>DASWQB010000214.1:0-2636 GCA_036398335.1 Afipia sp.
CCCGCGACCAAGGCCGACAACATCACCACCGGGCGCATCTATCAGGACATCCTGAACAAGGAGCGGCGCGGCGATTATCTCGGTGCGACCGTGCAGGTGATTCCGCACGTCACCAACGCGATCAAGGAATTCATCCTCGGCGGCAATGACGGCTATGACTTCGTTTTGTGCGAAGTCGGCGGCACCGTCGGCGACATCGAGGGCCTGCCGTTCTTCGAGGCCATCCGTCAGGTGAAGAACGATCTGCCGCGCGGCGACGTGATCTACATTCATCTCACGCTGCTGCCCTACATTCCGAGCGCCGGGGAGCTGAAGACCAAGCCGACCCAGCATTCGGTGAAGGAGCTGCGCTCGATCGGCATCCAGCCCGACATTCTGCTCTGCCGCACCGACCGCGAGATTCCGAAGGAAGAGCGGCGCAAGCTGGCGCTGTTCTGCAACGTGCGCGAGACCGCGGTGATCGAGGCGCGCGACGTGGACAACATCTACGCGGTGCCTGAGGCGTATCACGCCGCGGGCTTGGACGATGAAGTGCTCAACGCATTCGGCATCGAGCCGTCCCCGCCGCCGAATCTGGAAAGCTGGCACACCATCAACGAGCGTGTCCGCCGTCCCGAAGGCGAGGTGACCATCGCCATTGTCGGCAAGTACACCGGCATGAAGGACGCCTATAAATCTCTGATCGAGGCGCTGTCGCATGGCGGCATCGCCAACAAGGTGAAGGTCAATCTCGACTGGATCGAATCCGAGGTGTTCGAGCACGAGGACCCCGCGCCGTTCCTCGAACATGTCAACGGCATCCTGGTGCCGGGCGGCTTCGGGCAGCGCGGCGCGGAAGGCAAGATCCGTGCGGCGCAGTTTGCGCGCGTGCGCGAGGTGCCGTATTTCGGCATCTGCTTCGGCATGCAGATGGCGGTGATCGAGGCGGCGCGAAACCTCGTCGGCATCGAGGACGCCAATTCCACCGAATTCGGCCCGACGAAAGAGCCGCTGGTTGGTCTGATGACCGAATGGCTGCGCGGCAATGAGCTTGAAAAGCGCACCCGCGCTGGCGATCTCGGCGGCACCATGCGGCTCGGCGCGTATCCGGCATCGCTGAAACGGGGGAGCCGCGTGTCAGAAGTCTACGACGGCGCCACGGAGATTTCAGAGCGCCATCGTCATCGCTATGAAGTGAACACCGCCTACAAGGACCGTCTCGAACAGCATGGGCTGCGCTTCTCGGGATTGTCGCCGGACGGCGTGCTGCCGGAGATCGTCGAATATGAGGATCATCCCTGGTTCATCGGCGTGCAGTATCACCCCGAATTGAAGTCACGCCCGTTCGAGCCGCATCCGCTGTTCGCCTCGTTCGTGCAGGCGGCGGTGGTGCGTTCGCGGCTGGTATAACTGATCGTTCCGCATGGCGTGTCTTGCCATCGCGGCGCACAGCCTCCTATACAGATGATCGCGAAATCCGGCTCACGATCCCGCATGCCGGATGTGAGGTTTCATGCCGAAGATTTATGAAATGCGCGTCTATACGGCGATACCTGGCCGCATGCCCGCGATGCTGAAGCGCTTTGAAAATGTCACCCTCCGGATATGGGAGAAGCACGGCATCAAGCAGGCCGGTTTCTTCACCACGCTGATCGGCGTCTCCAACATGGAGCTGACTTATTTTCTGGAATGGGACTCGCTCGCCGACCGCGAAACAAAATGGAATGCGTTTCAGGCCGATCCGGACTGGACGAGGGAGCGTACGGATTCGGAGAAGGACGGGCCGATCGTCGCCAATATCGCCAGCCAGTTTCTGACGCCGACCACGTTCTCGGCGGTGAAGTGAAAACGCGCGCGTGAGCGATCTTGCAAATATCCGGGCGCGTCCGCGCGGCCTCGATCACATCGTGCACGCCGTGCACGATCTGGATGCAGCGGCGCAATTCTATCGCCGCGCTGGATTTCAGGTCAGCGCGCGCAATGCCCATCCGTGGGGCACGCAAAACCACATCGTGCAGTTCGCCGATTTCTACATCGAGATTCTCGGTGTCGCGGACAGCAGCCTGATCCCGCCGCATGGACCGCGCATGTTTTCGTTCGGCGCGTTCCAGCGCGATTGTCTCACGCGCGGGCAGGGGCTCTCCATGCTGCTGTTGAAGAGCGGTGATGCGCGCGCCGACGCGAGCGATTTTGCGAAAGCAAACATAGGCGACTTTGACGTGTTCGATTTCGAACGTCAGGGCATTGGGCCGGACGGCGCGGCGGTGAAGCTCGCATTCTCGCTGGCCTTCGCGCAGGACGAAAGTTCGCCGCGCGCAGGGTTCGCCACATGCCAGCATCATTATCCGCAGAATTTCTGGAATGCATCGCGGCAGGTTCACGACAATGGCGCGCAGCGCGTCGGCGCGGCGATCATGGTCGCGGACAACCCGAGCGATCATCATATTTTTCTGAGCGCCTTTACCGGCGTGCGGATGGTGCATTCGAGTTCGCTCGGCATTGCGTCCGTTACGCCGAACGGCGAGGCTGAAATCATGGAGGCCACCGGCTTTCACGATCAGTTCGGCGTCAAGTCCGCAGTCGAAGGCGAGGGTGCGACGTTCAAGGGGCTGCAGCTTGTTGTTGAGGACGTAGGAGCGACGGAGCGAATTTTGCGG
>DASWQB010000215.1:0-3067 GCA_036398335.1 Afipia sp.
AACTTCCGCCGTCCAGGCGCCGCTCGACGAAGAACTTCAGGCTGCGCTCGATGCGCCGCAACTGCCGCAATACGATCCGGCCAAAACGGAAAACAGCGGCGCACTCGATGATACCGCACTGGCCGCGCTGCATGCCGCGCCGGATGGAAGCGTGGCGCCCATCGAATCCATCCCGATCGATCCATTCGCCGTCAAAACATCGAGCCTGTTTTTCGGCAACTCATCGCTCGGAACGTCCGGTGGATCGCTGGAGCGCTGGGCGCCGGGCGAAGAGCCGACCATCGTATTGCCTTCCGCAGCCGATCCCGAGATGAAGCAGCTCGCGTCGCTGCCTGCCGTGACGCCCGAAATTTCGGATGGCGGGCAGAGCATCGCCAGCAAGGGCGAAGTCACCGGCGAGAACCAGCGGCCGAAGACTCCCGCCGAACGCCTTGGCCTCGATGCGGATTCGCGCGCCAAGGCCGAAAAGTGCCTGACCGAGGTGATCTATTTCGAAGCGCGCGGCGAAGCCGTGCGCGGCCAGATGGCGGTGGCGCAGGTCGTTCTGAACCGCGCATTCTCGGGCTATTACCCATCCACCGTCTGCGGCGTGGTCTATCAGAACAAACATCGCCATCTGGCGTGTCAGTTCACCTTCGCCTGCGACAACGTGCGCGAAGTGGTGGACGAGCCCGATATGTGGGAGCGCGCCAGGAAGATTGCCAAGGCCTCGCTTGACGGATTGATCTGGCTGCCCGAGGTCGGCAAGTCGACGCATTATCATGCATACTGGGTGCGGCCGTCATGGGTCGGTGAAATGAAGAAGATGTGGAAGTACGGCGTCCACACATTCTATCGGCCGCGTGCGTGGGGTGACGGCAGCGAAGCGCCGAGCTGGGGGACACCCGCACGGACCGCCGAGATTTCCGCCGAGCTTGCTGAAGCCGCGAAAAGCTCCGCAGAGATGGGGCAGTCGGCTCGCCGTTAAATTTCAGACCTCGATGTCCAGTGCGACATCGAAATTCGGCGCGGCGTTGAGCATGATCCGGAAAAGTGGGAACCGGTTTTCCGAAAAGATCATGCTCAGACAAAAAAGAGAGATGATTTTTAAATATCGATATCCAGCGCGACGTCGAAATTCGGCGCGGAGTGGGTGAGGGCGCCGGACGAGGCGTAATCGACTCCGGTTTTCGCAATTTCCGGAATCGAAGACAGCGTGACGCCGCCGGAGACTTCCAGCACCACGCGGCCGTCCGCGATCTTTACCGCCTCGTGCAAAGTCGGGATGTCCATATTGTCGAGCAGTACGACATCGGCTAGCCCGGTGCCGAGCACTTCGCGCAACTGATCGAGCGTATCGACCTCGATTTCGATTTTCACCAGATGACCGGCATGGGCGCGCGCGCGTTGCAGCACGGCGGTGATACCGCCCGCCACCGCGATGTGGTTGTCCTTGATCAAAATCGCATCGTCGAGACCGAAGCGATGATTGAATCCGCCGCCGCATCGCACGGCATATTTTTCCAGCGCGCGCAAACCGGGCGTGGTTTTGCGCGTGCAGCAGATGCGCAGCTTCGTATGACGTGTAACGCCAACGTAATCCGCAGTTAATGTGGCTATACCGGACAGCCGGCCGACGAAATTCAGCGCGGTTCGCTCTCCCGCCAGCACGGCGCGGGCGGGTCCCGAGATGGTCAGGAGCGCCATGCCCTTGGCGACGGCTTTTCCGTCGCGCGCGAACGCCTGGATGCGAATCTCATGCGAGAGTTTCCGGAACGCCGCGACCGCGAGCGGCAGACCAGCGACCACGCCGGCCTGACGCGCGACCATCACCGCATGCGCGGGGGTGTTCGCCGGGATGGTCGCGATTGAGGTAATGTCACCGGCGCGGCCGAGATCCTCGTCGAGCGCGCGCGTCACCGCTTCATCGATGATGAGCGGCGACAGGAAGGCGTCATGGTGTTGCAGCGAAGCGGGATCAACGATGTCCGTCATCGTCAGGCGCTCAGAGGCAAGACGGCCGTGTTGGCTTCATCCGTGAGGCGCATTGCGATATCGCGCGCCGCAGCCAGAGTGGTCATCGTGCGTTTGGCCAACGCCGGATTCTCAAGAGGATAATCCGAGCGATAATGCGCGCCGCGGCTTTCGCGCCGCATCCATGCGGATGCCGATACGATCAGCGCCGTGGTCGCCATGTTGCGGAGCGCGATGTTGCCGGTGTCTTTTTCCAGCGCGGCGAAATTTCGCACCGCTTCGGCAAGGCCATCGGCGTTACGGATGACGCCGACATTGGCGCTCATCATCGCGCGCAAACTGGATTCAACCAGCGGCGGCATCGCGCAATTGCGTGGTGTCGCAAGCTCTTTCAGCGGAGGTGCGGGCTCGAAGCTGCGCCCGCCGATGTCCTCGGCGATCCGCGCCGCGAACACCACGGCTTCAAGCAGCGAGTTCGAGGCGAGGCGATTGGCGCCGTGTGCGCCGGTGGATGAGACTTCGCCGCCGGCCCAGAGATTTGCGATCGACGAGCGGCCATGTGCGTCTACCGCAATACCGCCCATGTGGTAATGTGCGGCGGGCGCGATCGGAATCGGCTGCGTCGCCGGATCGACGCCGCCTGCGATGCAACTGGCGTAAACAGTCGGGAATTCTTCCGCGAATTTCGCGCCGAGAGCTTTGCGTGCGTCGAGAAACGCGCCGCGTCCGGCGGCGATCTGTGCGAACACGCTGCGCGCGACGATGTCGCGGGGCGCAAGTTCGGCGAGCGGATGCAGCGCCAGCATGAAACGCTCGCCATCGCCATTGATGAGCGTCGCGCCTTCGCCGCGCAGCGCCTCGGTCGCAAGCGGCGCCGGATCGCGGCCGATCATGATAGCGGTCGGATGAAACTGCACGAATTCGGGATCGGCGATCACCGCGCCTGCGCGCGCCGCGATTGCAAGTCCGCTGCCGCTGGCTTCAACCGGATTGGTCGTTACCGCATAAAGATGTCCGATGCCACCGGACGCGAGCACCACGGCGCGCGCTGCGATCGTCACGGGCTTTGCGGTCGCGTCGTCGGCCTTGCGCAATTGCAGGCCCGTCACCGCGT
>DASWQB010000216.1:0-4742 GCA_036398335.1 Afipia sp.
AGGGGTTGCATGTGGCCTCCGGCTGCAAAATCGTCACCGTCCTTAGATCCACGCTCAGGTTTTTTGTCACACTGTTGCTGTTCATGGTCGCTCTCCTTTGGGTCGACTCTCTGTTCAACCAAATTATGGTCGCGCGCAGAGGACACCGTGGAAATTCGCTGGCCTCGGAGAAATCGGACAGTCGTTGCGATCAGCAGACCAATCGTTTAGTACAAGCAATCCACCTCGTCAGTGCGCCCCATCCTTGAGTATAGAGGCTGGGTATGGAGGTCAGCCGAGCCAATTTGTGCTTTGCAGCTCCTGCTTGCTTCTTTGGACCGCCGCTGTTGCACCGGCGTGTTTGAAAGTGCCTGAAAATCATTCCCGGAACATCAAACTATCATGCAGCGGGCGTACGCCAGTCCGCTTGGACATCCAATTCTTTGGTGTAGGCGGATCCGGCGCGACGGACGTGTCGCTCGATCTTATTTTTCACACGGCGTAGCCGCACATTTTACAATAAACCTCATCGAAATTCCCAGGGCTGGTCACTGAAACTGACGGGTAAAATCAAACTAGGTCGAAGTTCATCCAAGAATTGCACCAAGACCAAGGTATAGGTTCGATCAACAATCGGCTTATGGCTCCAGCATGTGAGTCGAGTAGGCGGGAAGTCTATTCGAGACGATCATCATCCTAAGCGCGTCAGCCATCTTGGGCTTAGCGTTGGACGCAGCCGGATAGCCGAGCAAGGAAGATGCTGTGATTGATCTCACGGGCAAAACCGCTCTCATGACTGGCGCCTCACGTGAAATTGGAAGTGCCTCCAGTCCGGTGCGTGCGGAAGACGGAATTCATGTCGCCGCGAGTGCCGAAGCTTCATCACCACGCGCTCGGGATCATCGCCACAAGGACGCAGCCATCAGCCTGTCGCCCGTTGCGGCGAAGAGGGCGGTGGCGTGCAAGCATATGGTCACACGAGGAGCCAATTGACTGTCATGGAGGTCGAGCGGAGACAATTTTTCAAGATATGCGGGACCGGCGCCATTGGTGCATCTGCCATGGCACTCGGCCTTTCGCCGACGCCAGGCGAAGCGGCGTCCTCCCGCCAATACAAGCTGCTTCGCGCCAAGGAGACACGAAACAACTGCCCCTATTGCTCGGTTGGTTGCGGCATTCTCATGTATGGACTTGGCGATGGCGCGAGGAATGCGCTGTCGGACATTTATCATATCGAGGGGGATCCGGACCATCCGGTTAGTCGCGGCTCGCTGTGTCCAAAGGGCGCCGGTCTCATTGATTTCGTCCATAGCAAGCAGCGCCTGCGTCAGCCGGAATACCGCGCCCCGGGTTCGGACAAATGGGTGCCGATCGGCTGGGAGGAAGCGCTCGACCGTATCGCACGGCTCATGAAGGACGATCGCGACCATAATTTCGTTGAACGACTTCCGAACGGCAGGCTGGTCAATCGCTGGCTAACGACCGGCATGCTTTGCTCTTCGGCCGCCAGCAACGAAACTGGTATTCTGGATCAAAAGTTCTGCCGTGCATTGGGGATGCTTGGCATGGACAGCCAGGCACGCATCTGCCACGCGCCGACCGTCTCCGGTCTCGGCCCGAGCTTCGGGCGCGGGGCGATGACGAATAACTGGGTCGATATCAAGAATGCGAACGTCGTCATCGTCATGGGTGGGAATCCGTGCGAAGCGCATCCGGTCGGATCCAAATGGATTATCGAGGCCAAAATCAACAATGGCGCGAAAATCATTGTCGTGGACCCTCGATTCAATCGAACCGCCTCGATCGCCGATCATTATGTGCCAATTCGACCGGGCTCGGATATCGCGTTCCTGTTAGGGGTAGCCAATTATCTGCTGCGCACCGATAAGCTTCAACATGCCTATGTCGCGGCTTACACCAATGCCTCCTTCATTGTTCGGGAGGATTTCGGCTTCGAGGAAGGTTTGTTTTCCGGCTTCGATTCGGAGAACAATAGCTATGATCGCAGCTCCTGGTCTTATGAGTTGGACGGGCAGGGGCATGTCCGAACGGACCCGACCTATCAGCACCCGCGCTGTGTCTTGAATTTGCTTAAGCAGCATGTCGCCAGATACACGCCCGAAATGGTTTCGCGCATCTGCGGGACGCCGGAAAAAGATTTCCGGATCGTCTGTGACGCGCTGGCTTCCACCAGCGTGCCGGATAAAACCGCGACTTTCCTTTATGCGCTGGGCTGGACCCATCACTCAAGCGGCTCGCAAATCATCCGCTGCTCAGCGATCGTCCAGCTCCTGTTGGGCAATATGGGAATGGCCGGCGGGGGCGTAAACGCGCTGCGCGGTCACTCGAATATTCAGGGCTATACCGATCTTGGCCTGCTGTCGGAACGGCTGCCAGGTTATCTGAATCTGCCAACGGAGGCCCAGAAAACGCTGGACGCTTATCTCTCAGAGACGACTCCGAAAGAGATCGTCCCTGACCAGGTTAACTACTACCGCAACATACCCAAGCTTTTCATCAGCCTCATGAAGAGTTTCTGGGGAGAGAAGGCCTCCAGGCAGAATGATTGGGGCTTTGACTGGCTGCCTAAATGGGACAAGACCTACGATATATTGCGCTTCATCGACATGATGTTCGATGGTCAGGTGAACGGCTATATCGTGCAGGGTTTCAACCCCATGGCGGCTGTCCCGGATAAGAATAAGACGCAGCGTGCTCTCTCCAAGCTGAAATATCTGGTCATCATCGATCCACTGGCGACCGAGACGTCTGAATTCTGGCGCAATGTCGGCGAGATGAATGATGTCGATTCCTCCAGCATCATGACGGAGGTGTTCCGTCTGCCGGCTTCCTGCTTTGCGGAGGAAAATGGTTCAATCGTCAATTCGGGTCGCTGGCTGCAATGGCATTATGCCGGGGCCAGCCCTCCGGGAGAGGCGCGGCAGGACGCAGAAATATTGGGAGGCATTTTTACACGCATCCGGGCTCTTTACGATAGAGAGGGGGGAGCCAATCCTGCGCCGGTCCTGAATATGGCTTGGGACTACCGGCGACCGGAAGCGCCCACTCCAGAAGAAGTTGCGCAAGAGAATAATGGCTACGCGCTGGCCGACATCCGGGATGAGAGTGGTAACGTCGTCGTACGCGCTGGCGAGTTGTTACCGAGTCCGTCGCTCCTTCGCGACGATGGCACGACGTCGAGCCTGACCTGGATTTTCTGTGGTTCATGGACACAGGCGGGCAATCAGATGGCCAGACGCGACAACAGCGATGTGTCCGGTTTGGGTTGCACGCCGGGCTGGGCGTGGTCTTGGCCGGAGAATCGGCGGATTCTCTACAATCGAGCTTCGGCCGATCCTGCAGGCAAGCCATGGGATCCGGCACGCCGCCTTATCGAGTGGAAAAATGGTCGCTGGGATGGGATCGACGTGCCCGACTATCCTCGCGCTGCTGCGCCCGGCGGCGATGTGGGTCCATTCATCATGTTGCCGGAGGGTGTGGGACGGTTGTTTTCGGTTGGAGGATTGGTTGATGGTCCCTTTCCCGAACATTATGAGCCGACCGAAAGTCCGCTGGCGGCCAATCCACTCCATGCCAAGATCAAGTCGAATCCAATGGCGCGCGTGCTCCCGAACGATCGCAAGAGAATGGGAGGACCGGATCAATTCCCCTACGTCGCAACCAGCTACGGCATTACCGAACTATTTCGCTACTGGACACAGCATTCGCGTCTGAACGCAATTTTGCAGCCCGAGCAATTCGTTGAGATCGGCGAAAAACTGGCGCGGGAGAAGGGCATCAGCCCTGGCGACGTGGTGAGAGTTTCCTCCAAGCGAGGATACATCAAGGCCAAGGCGGTCGTCACGAAGCGAATCTTCCGGCTGGATCTTGGTGGGCAGATGATCGACACCATCGGTGTTCCCGCGAATTTTGGTTTCAAGGGAGAGACACGGAAGAGCTTCCTGAGCAATACGTTGAGCCCCGCTGTTGGTGACGCGAATAGCCAAACACCAGAGTTCAAGGCGTTCCTCGTTAATATCGAAAAGGTTTGAGGCCGCCATGGCTATGCAGTCACAAGATATCATCCAGCGGTCGGCGACCAGCGGTCTCACGCCCGCCGCCGAGGCGCGCGCGAATGTCGAGCAGGTTGCTAAGCTCATCGATGTTTCCGTGTGCATCGGGTGCAAGGCCTGTCAGGTTGCATGCTCCGAGTGGAACGATTTGCGTGACGAGGTAGGTCACAATGTCGGTGTCTACGACAATCCGAATGATCTCAGTCCAGAAACATGGACCCTGATGCGCTTTGCCGAGCATGAAACTGAAGAGGGCACGCTGGAATGGCTGATCCGTAAAGATGGCTGCATGCATTGCGAGGATCCCGGTTGCCTGAAGGCATGTCCCAGCCCGGGCGCCATTGTCCAGTACGCTAACGGCATCGTCGACTTCGTGTCCGACAACTGCATCGGCTGCGGCTATTGCGTGACGGGATGTCCCTTCGACGTCCCGCGCATCAGCAAGAAGGACAACAAGGCATACAAATGCACTCTCTGCGTCGACCGCGTGAATGTCGGGCAGGAGCCGGCATGTGTGAAGACATGCCCCACCGGCGCAATCCGCTTCGGCACCAAGGAGCGAATGACAGATTACGCCGCCGGCCGTATTGAGGACCTCAAGAGCAGAGGATTCTCCAATGCGGGACTTTACGATACGGCCGGTGTTGGCGGCACGCATGTGATGTATGTTCTTCAGCATGCGGATCGGCC
>DASWQB010000217.1:0-3281 GCA_036398335.1 Afipia sp.
CCGGTTTCCACTTTTCGGGATCATGCTCTAAGAAGCGGCCGAACGGCCCGGCCTTTCAGGCCGTTTTCGCATTCAACCATTCAAGGACTGTTATGAATATCGACGCCATTTCGCTTGGGCCCAATCCGCCGCATGAGGTCAACGTCATAATCGAAGTGCCGGTCGGCGGCGAGCCGATCAAATACGAGATGGACAAGGCCGCCGGCACGCTGGTCGTCGATCGCTTCCTCTACACAGCGATGCGCTATCCCGGCAATTACGGTTTCATTCCGCACACCTTGTCGGAGGACGGCGATCCCTGCGATGTGATCGTGGCCAACACCCGCGCCATCGTGCCCGGTGCATTGATGGCGGTGCGTCCGGTCGGCGTGTTGCTGATGGAAGACGAAGCGGGCGGCGACGAGAAGATCATCGCGGTGCCGGCATCGAAGCTGACCAAGCGTTACGAGCGGATCAAAAATTACAACGACCTGCCGGAGATCACGCTGGAGCAGATCCAGCATTTTTTCGAGCACTACAAAGATCTCGAACCCAACAAATGGGTCAAGATCGTGCGCTGGGGTGACGCCGCCGAAGCGCACAAGCTCATCCTCGAAGGCATCGCACGCGCGAAGAAGAAGTAATATTTTTCTTCGTCGTCCCCGCGAAGGCGGGGACCCAGAACGGTGGTTCGATAAGTAATGCGAGTATCAGCGATTCTGGGTAGAGAGAGTCTGGGTCCCCGCCTTCGCGGGGACGACATCGAGAGTAAAATCAAGACGCTTTGCGCGAGAGCCTCGGACTCCTACACGCCCGGCGCTGACAGTCCGTTGATCGCGCAGGCGGCGCGCAGGGTGTTGACCAGCAGGCACGCCACCGTCATCTGCCCGACGCCGCCCGGCACCGGCGTGATCGCGCCCGCGATTGGCAGCGCCTCGTCATAGGCGACATCGCCCACGAGCTTGCCTTTGCCGTCCGCGCCCGCGATGCGGTTGATGCCGACATCGATCACGGTCGCGCCGGGCTTGATCCATGAACCCTTCACCATCTCAGGGCGTCCGACCGCGGCGAACACCAGATCGGCCTGTTTGCACAATTGGGCCAGATCGCGCGTGCGCGAATGCGCGATCGTCACGGTGGCGTTTTCATTGAGCAGCAATTGCACCAGCGGCCGTCCGACCAGATTGGACCGGCCGATAATAAGCGCGTTCATGCCCTCCAGCGAGGCGTGAACGGTCTTCGCTAGAATGATGCTGCCGAGCGGCGTGCACGGCGTCAGCGCGGGCAAACCCGTGGCGAGCCTCCCGGCATTGAGCGGATGCAATCCGTCCACGTCCTTCGCCGGATCGATGGCGTTGACGATGGTGTTGGCATCTAACCCCTTCGGCAGCGGCAATTGCACCAGAATGCCGTGCACGCTTTCATCGCAATTGAGTCTTGCGATCAGCGCGAGCACGTCTGCCTCCGAAGTGTCCGCCGGCAGTTTGTGCTCGAACGAAGCCATCCCGGCCTCGATGGTCTGCTTGGTCTTGGTTCGGACATAGACCTCGCTGGCGGGATCGTTACCGATCAGCACCACGGCGAGCCCCGGCTGAAGATCGTGCTCACGCTTCACCCGCGCCACCTCCTCCGCGACCTTGGCGCGCAACGCCGCCGCGATGGCCTTGCCGTCGATGATCCGGGCCGTCATGTCATATCCTTCAGATTGTTCAGGCGTTCCGCCAAAAGCTTTGGATCGCCAGCAATCGCGATCTGTTTCAATCGCGAGGTCATACCCGACGCGACGCTTACGCTGCTCTTCGGAACACCGAGCGCCTTGGCGAACAATTCACTCACCGCGCGATTGGCCGCGCCGCCCTCCGCGACAACCCGAACCCGGGCTTTGATCACCGCGCGTCCGTCGGCGAGAACTTCGACGCCATCGATAGCGTCACGCCCGCCGCGCGGAGTCACGCGCACCGCGATCATCGCGCCCTGCGCCGAAAAGCGCCAGGGATTCACCACGACTCCGCCATGCCGGAAACGCGATCAGATCACGTTGGGATAGATGTAATAGGTGATGACACGCTGGATGAACATGATGATGAGGATCACGATGATCGGCGAGATGTCGAGACCGCCGAAATTCGGCATCACGTTGCGGATCGGGCGCAGCACCGGCTCGGTGATCTTGTAGAGAAACTCCGCCACGGCGGCCACGAACTGGTTGCGCGTGTTGACGACGTTGAAGGCGATCAGCCACGACAAGATGGCCGAGGCGATCAACAGCCAGACGTAGAGATCGAGCACGATCAAAATAATGTCGAGAATGGCGCGCATGATTGGTCCGGACTCCCGGTTTGAACTCTGCCCTCAATATCGTTTCATCCCGATCCAAACAAGGGATGTTCCACACGATGCCGACAAACCGGGCACTTCCGGCGTTCCTGACTTGGAGTTGACTTGGAGTTGGCCGGGACTGTAAATGGCGGCTTGCGAGCCGTTGTCGTCAATCGACCCGGCAGATGGGGCCATAGCTCAGCTGGGAGAGCGCGTCGTTCGCAATGACGAGGTCGGCGGTTCGATCCCGCCTGGCTCCACCATTACCCCCCTCCGTCTTATTAAATCCCCCGCTCCTGGCAGCAACATCTGATTTTGCCGCGAGGTTCTGTCGCGCCGGATTTCTCCGCGCCGCAGGGTGTTCGTCCGCTGGATTGGGACCCGCGCCTCTGCCACAATCCACTCTCGCGACGACGCGCCGTCTTATAGGGGAGAGCAGCCATGCCGATCGAACGTTTTCAGTTTCCCGGCGAAGGCGGACATATGCTCGCCGCCGCGCTGGATTTACCGGACGCCGCGCCGACAGCCTACGCGCTGCTCGCGCATTGCTTCACCTGCGGCAAGGACGTGCTCGCGGCGAAAAGAATCGCGGAGGGCCTGACCGCACGCGGCATCGCGGTCCTGCGTTTCGACTTCACCGGCATCGGCGCCAGCGAAGGCGAGTTCGCCAACAGCAATTTCACCTCCAACACCGCCGACCTCGTGCGTGCCGCCGATTACCTTCGCAAGCAACATCAGGCGCCCGCTCTGCTGATCGGCCACAGCCTCGGCGGCGCGGCGATCCTGGCTGCCGCCGGTCAAATTCCCGAGGCAAAAGCCGTTGTGACGATCGCGGCACCGTCCGATCCCGCCCACGTCACCAGCCTGTTCAAGGATCGCATCGAGGACATCCGCGCGCAGGGCGAAGTGGAGGTCCAACTCGCGGGCCGGCCGTTCCGGATCAAGCGGGAGTTTCTCGACGACATCGCCGGACACATGCTGAC
>DASWQB010000218.1:0-9874 GCA_036398335.1 Afipia sp.
CCGAACTCGACTCGACCGCGATCGACGCGGCGCGCGCCATGCTACCCTCACCCACTTATGCCAACTGGCTGTCCGAGGGCATCGCCGCCGACATCAGCTTTAGCAGCAACGACGACATCCGCACAATTTCGGACCGGCTGCGCGAGGGCCTGCGCGAGTTGCGTGTCGACGTCGTGGTACAGCCGCAGATCGACCGGCGCAAACGCCTGCTGCTGGCCGACATGGACTCCACCATGATCGGGCAGGAATGCATCGACGAACTGGCGGACTTCGCCGGTCTCAAGGCCCATGTTGCCGCGATCACCGAGCGGGCAATGCGCGGCGAGATCGCATTCGAGCCGGCGTTACGTGAGCGCGTCGCGCTGCTCAAGGGCCTGCCCGTCAGCGTGGTGGACGAAGTGCTGGCGAAGCGCATCACCATTACGCCGGGAGCCATTGAACTGGTGCACACCATGCGCGCGCATGGCGCCTATACCTGCCTCGTGTCCGGCGGCTTCACGCTGTTTACAAATCGCGTGGCGCAGATGATCGGATTTCAGGAAAATCGCGCCAACGAGCTTGTGGTCGAAGACGGCAAACTTGCCGGACTTGTCTCAGAACCGATTCTGGGACGCGAGGCGAAGCTGGCGACGCTGATCGACATTCGCGAAGCATTCGACTTCGACAATTTGGATGCGCTGGTGATCGGAGACGGCGCCAACGATCTCGGCATGATCGAGAAGGCCGGTCTCGGCGTCGCCTATCACGCCAAGCCCACCGTCGCCGCCGCGGCCGGCGCGCGCATCGATTTCTGCGATCTCACCGCATTGTTGTACGCGCAGGGATATAAGCGAAGCGAGTTCGTGACGGTTTGAGGCAAGCGATGCTGGACGTCATCATTTACCACAACCCCGATTGCGGAACCTCGCGCAATACGCTCGGCATGATCCGCAATGCCGGTATCGAGCCGCACATCATTCAATATCTGAAATCGCCACCAACAAAAGCGCTCCTGTCGCAATTGCTGAGCCGCGCCGGGCTGTCCGTCCGGCAGGCCCTGCGGCAGAAGGGAACGTCTTACTTCGACCTGAAGCTCGACAATCCGGAATTGAGCGATAGCGACCTAATCGACGTGATGATCACGCATCCGATCCTGATCGAGCGCCCGCTGGTGGTCACGCCGAAGGGCGTGCGCCTGTGCCGGCCCTCCGAACTCGTCCTCGATCTTCTGCCGCCTCAGCGCGGCGAATTCTTCAAGGAGGACGGCGAACAGGTCATCGACCGCGACGGCAACCGCGTCGCGACCGCATGACCTTCTGACTTGCCGTCAGTTCACGCCGAGCGCGACGAACCGCAATTCACCCTCACCGTTCGAGACCAGCAGCAGCACGGATTTCTTGCCGTCCTTCTTGAGCTGCGCGACGCGCTTCTTGACGTCGTCGGCGCTTGTCACCGCCTCCTGCGCGACCTCGACAATCACGTCGCCCGCGCTGAGACGTTTTTCGGCGGCATCGGAATTGCCATCCACGCTCACGACCACGACGCCCTTCACCTTGTCCTTGATCTTGAACTTGGTGCGCAAATCCTTGCTTAAGCCAGCCAGATCGAGGCCGAGCGCGGACTGGGTCACGGTTTTTTCCGGAGCATCCGGGCTGCTCTTGACCGAAGCCTCGACAGCCTTCTCGCCATCATCCAGACGTCCGAGCGTGACCTTGCGGGTTTCTTCCTTGCCCTTGCGGATGATGACGACATCGACCGCCTTGCCGACCGCGGTGTCCGCCACCGCGCGCGGCAGGTCCTTCATCTCCTTGATTTCCTTGCCGTCGAACGAAATCACGACATCGCCCGGCTCGATGCCGGCGGGCTTGGCCGGTCCCTTTTCGTCGACGCCGGCCACCAGCGCACCGCGCACCGGTTTGATGTTGAGGCTGTCGGCGATTTCATCAGTGACCTGCTGGATGCGAACGCCGAGCCAGCCACGCCGCACTTCCTTGAACTGGCGCAGCTGATCGACCACGCCGACCACGGTCTTGGACGGCACGGCGAAGCCGATGCCGATCGAGCCGCCGGAGGGCGAGATGATCGCGGTGTTCACGCCGATCACTTCGCCGTCGAGATTGAACAGCGGTCCGCCGGAATTGCCGCGATTGATGGCGGCGTCGGTCTGGATGTAGTTGTCGTACGGACCCGAATTGATATCGCGGTTGCGCGCCGAGACGATGCCGGCGGTGACGGTGCCGCCCAGCGAAAACGGATTGCCGATCGCGATCACCCATTCGCCGAGCCGCAGCTTGTCGGAATCGCCGAACTTCACCGCGGTGAGCTTCTTGGCCGGCGGGGTGAATTTGAGAACCGCAAGATCGCTCTTCTTGTCGTTGCCAACCAGCTCGGCCTTGATCTTGGTGCCGTCGTTGAGAATGACGTTGATCTCGTCGGCATCGGCGATGACGTGGTTGTTGGTTACGACAATGCCGGCGGTGTCGATGATGAAGCCGGAACCGAGCGAATTGACCTTGCGCGGCTGGGCGTTCTTCTCGCCGCGCCGGTTCTTGAAAAACTCGTCGAAGAATTCGTTGAACGGTGAATCCGGAGGCAGCGCGTTAGGGGTGCGCTTGCTGTTGCCCTTGCTGTTGCCGCTGTCACTGTCGCTGTCGCCGCCGCTGTTCTTGGCATCGACGGTCTGCGAGGTGGAGATGTTGACGACCGCGTCGATCACCTTTTCGGCGACGTCGGCGATGCCGTCCGGTCCGCGCGCGAGCGCAGGCGACGGCGCAAGACCGCTGCCGGCTGCGAGCATGAGGCTGGCGGCCAGAAGCCAAACGGAGCTGCGGCCAATATTACGGCGGGCGTCTAGCATCGAAAAAAGTCTCCTGAAGGGCGGCTATCGTTTGAATGAAAGAGTGCGACGAGGACGGCGCCAGCGCAAGTATTCCCAAATCCATGAAGAAGGGCCGATTGCGGCGAAATACGGCCCGTTTACGGATCCGGTGTCCGGATTTCAGCATTCGCGTCCCATTTCGGCAGACATTCTCGCGAATGGCAGGAACCGAAACATCAGCTGCGAAGATACCATACCAGAATGAGGCCGAGGACGGCCATCACGAGCCCGAGAACGCGCACGGACGTCTCGGGCGAGTCGAGAGCAGCCCTCATCGCCTTGCGCATCCCTGCCGGAAACGCGGCGAAGATCAGCCCCTCGATCACGAAAACCATTCCGAGACCGACAAAAAAATCCCGCATCGCCATCGCGCCCATCAAACAAGCGCTCCCGCCGCGGTGGTGAGCGTCCTCATCAACGTGGCGTCACCGCCGCCGGGCTACCCGACGGATTGGCGAAGAAGCGGAAGAAATCCGAATCCGGCCGCAGCAGGAATCTCGTGTCGTTGCCCTTCAGGCTGCTCTCGTATGCTGACATCGCCCGGAAGAAAGCAAAAAATTGCGGGTCCTTCGAATAGGCGTCCGCGAAAATACGGCTGCGCTCGCCGTCACCCTCGCCGCGGGTCTTCTCACCAAGCGAATTAGCTTCGGCAACGATGATGGTCGCCTCGCGATCGGCCTTGGAGCGGATTTCCTGCGCTTTCTGGCCGCCCTGTGCACGGAACTCGGCCGCCTCACGCTGACGCTCAGTCTGCATGCGCTGATAGACCGCCTGGCTGTTCTGTTCGGGCAAATCGGCGCGGCGGATGCGCACGTCGATGACCGAAATGCCATAGGCGTCGGCCTGTCTGTCGAGCTGCTCGCGAATGCGCTGCATCAGATTTTCGCGTTCGTCACGTACGACCTGGATGAACGTGACCTCGCCGAGCACACGGCGCAGCGCCGCGTTGAGCAGCGTCGTGAGCTGGATGTTGGCGGCGGGGATCGAGCCGATGCTCTGATAGAAACGCAACGCGTTCTTGATGCGATAGCGCGCGAAGGCATCCACCACCAGACGCTTCTGATCTGAGGCGATCACCTCCTGCGAGGGATTTTCCAGATCGAGAATACGGTTATCGATGCTGATGACGGCATCGATGAATGGCACCTTGAAATTCAATCCCGGCTCGGTGACGACGCGGATCGGCTCACCGAGGCGAACCACCAGCGCCTGCTCGGTCTGGCGGACAATGAATGTCGAGGAGTACACCGCGATCACGACGATCAACAGAGCGAGCAACGCGACGATACCTGAAATGCCCGTTTTCATCGGCTGGCTCCGCCCTGTATCTGTGGCGCGGCCGGCGGGACCCGGCGCGTGAGTTCATTCAACGGTAAAAACGGCACCACACCCTGCGACGAGGCGCCCTGGTCAACCACCAGCTTGTCGGCATTGCCGAACACCCGCTCCATGGTTTCAAGATAGATGCGTTGACGGGTGACGTCCGGCGCCTTCTTGTATTCGTCAAGAACGCTCAAAAAGCGGGACGTCTGGCCCTTGGCCTCCGCCACCACCTGCTGCCTGTAACCCTCGGCGCCCTGGAAGATCTGCGCGGCACGGCCATTCGCTTCAGGGATTACGCGGTTGGCATAGGTCTGCGCCTCGTTCTGTAAGCGCTCGAGATCGGCGCGGGCCGCCTGCACGTCACGGAACGAGTCGATCACCTGCTGCGGCGGATCGACCTTCTGCATTTGCACCTGCTGAATCTGAATGCCCGCGCCGTAGCTGTCGAGCGTTTTCTGCATCAGTTCGTGAACGGCGGCTTCAGTGGTGTTGCGCGCGCCGGTCAGGATCGGCTGGATGTTGGAGCGGCCAATCACTTCGCGCATCGCGCTCTCCGCCACCGCCTTCACAGTGCCTTCGGGGTTCTGAATATTGAACAGGAAGTCACCGAAGCCGTTTGGCTTGACCACCCATAACACGGTGAAATCGACATCGACGATATTCTCGTCGCCGGTCAGCATCAGACTTTCTTCCGGCACGTCGCGCATCGTGCGCCCGCGCCGCGACGGATCGTCGATGACAGACATGCCGATACTGAGCGTGGAGACGCGCAACGCCGGCCATAGCTGCACGGTCTCGATCGGATATGGCAGATGATAATTCAGGCCGGGTTGCACCGTACGGACATGCTTTCCAAAACGCAGCACCGCGCCTAGTTCCTGACCTTGTACACGGAAAAATCCGGACAGACCCCAGATCGCGAGTGCGCCAAGGATAACGACAGCAACGCCGATGCCGCTGAAATGACCGCCCGGCAGCAATTGTTGCAGCTTATCCTGGCCGCGCCGCAGCAGGTCTTCCAGATCAGGCGGATTAGGTCCCGACGATTGCGGGCCTGAACCCCATGGGCCCTTCGGACCCGGACCCCATGGGCTTCCGCCTTGATTCTTCCACGGCATCGTCTGTCTCCTCCGCGCGGGCGGGCCGCCCGCGATGGTCGCACGCTTTATATGGGACCCGACTGATATTGAACAGTCTGTGTCCGCTCTTGCATATCAGGGAGCTAAGCCCAAGGAGGGAATTGTCAATGCAAACATCGCCGGGTGGGGTTAACGCCGCATTCGCCTATGAAACGCGGACTTCGCCGCACCCTCTTACTTATGACGTTTATATGTGACGTAGGAAAAATCGGCCGTATCATTCTCCGTTTTCGTGCGCGATTGACGCGCGACCTCTTGCCACTCTTTTATATCGACCGGCGCGAGGAACGTGTCGGCCTCGGGCGCGGCATGCACCTCGGTGATTTCGAGCCGGCTTGCCCGCGCCATCCATTGCGCGAAAATATCCGCGCCTCCGATCACCATGATTTCAGCGGCACAACGTCGCAGCGCATCGCCGAGCGCGGCGTCATAAGCGGCGTCCAGCGATGGCGCGATCACCACGCCGGGGGCGCGAAAATCCGGATCGCGCGTCACCACGATGTTGGTGCGGCCGGGCAGCGGACGTCCGATGGATTGATAGGTCTTGCGGCCCATCACCACCGGCTTGTTCAGCGTCATCGCCTTGAACCGCTGCAGGTCTGACTTCAGATGCCACGGCATCCTGTTGCCCTGCCCGATCGCGTTGTTCTGCGCGACCGCTACCATGAAAACGATTTCGGGAACGAGACGGGACAAAGCCTGCGCGGTCACACCGCGACCTCGGCCTTGATATGCGGGTGCGGATCGTAATTCTCGAGTTTGAAGTCTTCAAACTTGAACGCGAAGATGTCCTTCACCTCGGGATTGATCCTCATCGTCGGCAGCGCGCGTGTCGGGCGCGTGAGTTGCAGCCGCGCCTGATCGAGATGGTTGGAATACAGATGCGCGTCGCCGAGCGTGTGGACGAAATCGCCGGGCTGCAAACCCGTGACCTGCGCGATCATCATGGTCAGCAGCGCATAGGACGAGATGTTGAACGGCACGCCGAGAAATACGTCGGCGGAACGCTGGTAAAGCTGGCAGGACAGCTTGCCTTTCGCGACATAGAACTGGAACAGGCAATGGCACGGCGGCAACGCCATCTTTTCGATCTGCGCCGGATTCCACGCGGTGACGATCAGACGGCGCGAATCCGGGTTCTTGCGGATCATCTCCACGACATTGGCGATCTGGTCGATGGCCCCGCCGTCAGGCCCCGGCCATGAGCGCCACTGCGATCCATAGACCGGGCCGAGGTCGCCATTGGCGTCCGCCCACTCGTCCCAGATGGTGACGCCGTTCTCCTGAAGATAGCGCACATTGGTGTCGCCCTTCAGGAACCAGAGCAGTTCGTGGATGATGGCCTTGATCGGCAGCTTCTTGGTGGTGAGCATCGGAAAGCCGGCCGACAGGTTGAACCGCATCTGATGGCCGAACACCGACAGCGTGCCGGTGCCGGTGCGGTCATGCTTTTCCGCGCCGTCGCTGAGAATCCGCTCAAGCAGGTCGTGATACTGGTTCATGGGCTTTATTTAGCTGCCGGACGCCAATGGCGCCTGCCGATTCGATCCGGAGAACGCCATTATACCCCGAAAAGTGAGGATCGAAGGGCAAAACGGCAAGGGCGGAACCGGCAGCGCTTCACTGCCCCTCTCCCCTCGTGGGAGAGGGAGGCGCATGGGCGCGACGCGAACGAGGCGCAGGGTGAGGGGTGAAAACCGGATTCGCAGCACCCCTCACCCGGCTCGATCTCGTTTCACACTATCTCGCCACCCTCTCCCACAAGGGGAAAGGGAAGAAAAAGCTCAGTTCGAAACTGGCTTCAGCACCTTGCTCCAGCGCGCGACCTCGCTCGTCACGAGCTTGCCAAGCGATTCCGAACTGCGCTCCTCGCCCTTCGGGATCACGCTGCCGAGTTCGAGGAGGCGCTTGCGCACGCCCTCGTCGTCCAGCGCCTTGACCAGAGCGGCGTTGAGCTTGGCGACGATCGGCGCAGGCGTGCCCTTGGGCGCGAAGATCGCATTCCAGGCTTGCACCTGATATTGCGGCAGGCCGGCTTCGGTGGTGGTCGGCACATTCGGCAGCGACGGATTACGCTCGGGTGTGGCGACCGCATAGACCTTGATGGTGCCCCCATTGATCTGCGGCACGGCGTTGACGATCTGGTCCACCATGTAATCGACCTGACCGCCGACCAGCGCGTTCATCGCCGGTCCCGTCCCGTTGAACGGAACGCCGACTGGCTTGACGCCCAGCACCGAATTGAGCAGTTCGTTCGCCGAATACGACACCGAACCGACACCGGCATGAGCAGCATTCAGCTTATCGGCGTTCGCTTTCACATAGGCGACGAACTCTTTCAAATCCTTCGGCGGGAAGTCCTTCTTGCCAAGAATGACAATCGGTGTGCCCGCTGCCAAGCCAACCGGCACGAAATCGGTGTCCGGTTTGTAGGACAGGTTCGGATAAAGCGGCACGGACGCCGCATGGGTGCCCATGTGGCCCATCACGATCGTATAGCCGTCCGGCTCCGCGCGCGCAGCGCGCGCCGCGCCCGTGGTGCCGCCCGCGCCGACCACGTTTTCGACGATGATGCTCTGGCCGAGAGTCTGCTGCATGTGGCCGGTGACGATGCGCGCGATCACGTCGGTCGGGCCGCCTGCCGCGAACGGCACCACGATGGTGATGTTGCGTGTCGGATAGTTCTGACTTTGATCCTGCGCTTTTGCCGGCGCGACGATCGCGGCCGTGGCGGCGAGAATGGAAAGCCCGCAGGTCGCGAGCATGCGCTTGAGATGTGTCATTGAGGTTCCTCCGTCGTTTTTTGTATCGGCAGTTTTTGCGCGAACTACTTGATACGGAACAGCGTTCCGCCGCCCAAGTCCATTGGACTTGGGTCGGCTTTCTGGCTGTCCAACTGCGGCGGTACGCCGCAGTTACGCCTGTTCGAGCATGATCTTTTCCGAATATCGGTCCCCGCTTTTCGGGATCATACTCAGCTTTCGGATTCGACAAACACCTCGTCGCGCTTCTTGCGCAACGACGGCAACAGCGCCAGCACCAGAAGAGCTGCCGCGACGGCCATCAGGCCCGCTGAAATGGGCCGTGTCAGGAAAACCGTCCAGTCGCCGCGCGAGATCAGAAGCGCGCGCCGCAGGTTCTCTTCCATCAGCGGGCCAAGGACCATGCCGAGCAAAAGCGGCGCCGGTTCGAAATCGTGCTTGATCAGCCAGTAACCGACAA
This sequence comes from Afipia sp., assembly GCA_036398335.1. Lineage (GTDB taxonomy): Bacteria > Pseudomonadota > Alphaproteobacteria > Rhizobiales > Xanthobacteraceae > Afipia. Next base: position 8,542 of record DASWQB010000218.1, read on the forward strand.
GCCCGAACGCACCGGCCAGGACCACGTCCATGGGCGCGTTGTTGATCGAGTAGATGCCGATGGCGCAGAAGATGACGATCGACGGAAACAGCAGACGATACGGCACGCGCAACAGGCGGACCCAGATGCCGACCATCGGCAGGTTGATGACCAGCAGCATCAGATTGCCGATCCACATCGAGGCGATCATGCCCCAGACCAGTTCGGGCTGCTTCTGCATCACCTGCGGACCCGGAACGATGCCATGAATGGTCATCGCGCCGACCATCAGCGCCATCACGGCGTTCGGCGGAATACCGAGCGTCAACAGCGGGATGAACGAGGTCTGCGCTGCGGCGTTATTGGCGCTCTCCGGCGCGGCGACGCCCTCGATGGCCCCGCGGCCAAAGCGCGAAGGATCTTTCGCGATCTTCTTCTCGAGCGTGTAGGCGGCGAATGACGCAATCACCGCGCCGCCGCCGGGCAGAATACCGAGGATCGAACCGAGCACCGTGCCGCGCAGAATCGCGGGAGCGGATTCACGCAGGTCCTTTTTCGTCGGCATCAGGCCGGTGATCTTTTGCTGCACCAGTTCGCGGTCCATCGCCGCGCCGTGATCGAGATTGCGGATGATCTCGGCGAACCCGAACACGCCCATCGCCACCGTGGCGAAACCGAGACCGTCGGCCAGTTCGGGGATGTTGAACGACATGCGCGAAGCGCCGGTCTCGATGTCCGCGCCGACCATCGACAGCAACAGGCCGAACACGATCATCGCGACAGCTTTCAGCACCGACCCTTTTGCCAGCACCACCGCGAAGATCAGGCCCAGCACCATCAGCGAGAAATATTCCGCCGGACCGAACGCCAGCGCCAGCTTGGTCAGCGGCGCGCCGAGCAGCGCGATCAGCACGGTCGCGACGCAGCCGGCGAAGAACGAGCCGATGGCCGCGATGGCCAGCGCCGGACCTGCCCGGCCCTGCTTGGCCATCTGGAAGCCGTCCAACGTGGTGACAACCGATGTCGCCTCGCCCGGAATATTGACCAGGATCGAGGTGGTCGAGCCGCCATACTGCGCGCCGTAATAGATGCCAGCCAGCATGATGAGCGCGCCGACCGGAGGCAGTCCGAACGTGATCGGCAGCAGCATCGCCACCGTGGCGATGGTGCCGATGCCGGGCAGCACGCCGACCAGCGTGCCGACCAGCGCGCCGACCAGGCAGAGACCGAGATTGATCGGAGTGAACGCGACGCCGAAGCCGAGCGCGAGATTCGAGAAAATATCCATGACGCCCTCAGCGCAGAATGCGTGGGAAAAGATCGAGCGGAAGCCCGAGCGCATAGGGGAACAGGA
>DASWQB010000219.1:0-4370 GCA_036398335.1 Afipia sp.
GCGAATGTCAAATCCAAAACTCCACTAGAATTTATATTTGCCAGAGGTCCTTTGGTTCTAACATTCGCATCGGTGCCAGCCGAGATCAGGATGCGAATGTTAGAACCGGACCTCTAGAGCTCTCAGGCTGCGGCCGATTCAACATCCGTTTGCCCGACACGGTCCATCGCATCGCGCAGAGCCTCCACGCCCGCATCGGCTTTCGTGCAATTCTCCGCCAACGCCCGGCGGAATGCGCGCGCGCCCGGCACACCGTGAAACGCACCGACAAGATGCCGCGTGATCGCATGCAGCCGCATGCCCTGTGCGCGCTGCTGCTCGATATAGGGAAACAGCGCCTCCAGCGCCTCGCGCATTGAAGCATGCGGCGCAGGCTCGCCAAAAATCTGCGGATCGACATCGAGAAGCCGCCACGGCTCCTGATAGGCTGCGCGGCCGAGCATGACGCCATCGACATGAGCGAGATGCGACCTGGCCTGTTCAATACTCCCGATGCCGCCATTGATGGCGATCGGCATATCCGGCATCGCACTCTTGAGACGATAAACCCGATCATAGTCGAGCGGCGGGACATCGCGATTCTGTTTCGGTGACAAACCATCGAGCCACGCCTTGCGCGCATGCACGATCAATCCATCCGCGCCAGCTGCGATCACCGCGCGCGCCAGCGTGTCGAGCGCAATCTCAGGGTCCTGATGATCGATGCCGATACGGCATTTCACCGTCACCGGAATAGTCACCGCAGCTTTCATCGCAGCCACACCCTCTGCAACAAGCTGCGGCTCCGCCATCAGGCACGCGCCGAAACGCCCATCCTGTACGCGGTCGGACGGACAGCCGACATTCATGTTGATCTCGTCATAACCGAAATCCTCGCCGATCTTCGCAGCACTCGCGAGATCCTGCGGATTGGAGCCGCCGAGCTGCAATGCGACCGGATGCTCGGTGGCATCGAAGCCGAGCAACCGCTGACGGTCGCCGTGAATCACGGCACCCGTCGTCAGCATCTCTGTATAAAGCTTCGCACGGCGCGTCAGCAGGCGATGGAAGACACGGCAATGCCGGTCTGTCCAATCCATCATGGGGGCAATAGAAAAGCGACGCGCTAACATGTTGATTCTGTTAGCACTCCAAACGTGAATCCGTCCATGCGGTTTTTGGGCCGACAAAGGTTCCGATATAATTATATTGCAGCGTTCTCCTTTTATTTCAATCGATTAGCACAGTCACCCATCGTGTTTGGCACTCTTGGCTCATCGGCGTTTTACCTCTCCGGTACTGCGCCGCAGTACCGTTTTCGTCGTGCAGTACCGCTGCCCGACGCGCTGGTTGCTTTTTTTCGTACAACAACCGTTCAAGCCTGCTGCCATCGAAGATGTTGATCACCACACCATTGATGACGGAAGCAAAGTAGCGCCGCGTTTTGCGTTCGCCTAGATGGATAATCTGCTGATCGTATGTTCGGCGGTTGTGGCGTTAAAATACTTGCAGTGGAGTGCAGAGCTCTCTCGAAAATTCAGAGACATTATCTCTGAGGTCCTGCGCATTATCAGGCGGAGTAAGTCAATCCCGATGCTACCGAAGCATGGGAAGCTACCGCAAACTCACAGTCCGCAATGACTCGCGGAAAGCAGGATGTTCGGAAACAATGCTGAACGACTTGTTCGAGAACGTTAGAAAGGGCCTCAGTTCGCGATTAAGGTCTGCTGTGCGCTAAAAGCTGACACCGGCGAGCGTTGCAGATATCGACTTTGGCGGTCGGGCTTCCCTCGCATAGACGTCCAAACCAGGCCACGACAGCGCCTGTAGCAAGAATTCGTCGCTCGTGAGCCCCTCGCCCCGGCCGGTTTTCGTTGTGCTCATTAACGTTGCGTCGCTATAATTGACGTCAAAAAGAGCGAATTGGGATCGGGGGAAAACTTGTCCGTACAGCACATTCATACTTTTTTGGTACATCCCGGAAAGGCGACAGGAACGACCAAAATCGTAGGCACGACAGTCTCCCTGACGGGCGGGATGTTCGATCTCCTGAACGGGATCTACGCCAAATCCGACACCGAATGCGACGTCGACATCACCTTCAGCCCGACCGCCGACGGCAAACAACAGAACGATTGCAGAGACCTCGTCGTTACACTTCATCCAAAAGCTGATTGCAAGCAGCGTGTGCCAACTGCGCAATGATCGTATGCAGCGCCAGTTGCTGGTCTTTTTCGTTTTCAGAAATCAGACCGTTCGCGATCCACATTCGGGCGACGAGATGGCTTTTGATAATCCCGCCCCGGTGGACAATAGGTGTCATAGCGACGCCGACACCATAGGCATATTTGGTGCTTTTTAACGGGCGGCCTGTTTCAAAACCCCGGTCAAGTTTACGCAGAGCATCTTCGTAGTCTTCGACGAAGGTAACCCCGTCAAGACGATCTAGGGCCATCATGGGCCGTAATTCGCGTACCACGTCATTGAGCACCGTCGCGATACGGTCTGCAGTGGCCTTATCCGCCACTCCGCAAAAATAAACTGGATAATTTAACGGCTGCAGGACTTGTGATGCGTCTCGCTCAGCATCAGGAACAGCTTCATTTTCAAACTTGGGGGCCGGTATGTCGTGTTCTTTCTTAAACCCCTCAAACGCACTTTGGATAGCCGCATCAACTGTCAATTTCGAGCGAGTGCCAAGCAAAGTGACCAGCGCATCGCGGTCATTTCCGTCGCGGGCGCTGACGAAAAATTCGTGGCTGCACGCAGCGGCGTCGGCGTTAAATCTTTCCAATGACGGATGTGCGCAATCGCTTCGTGCGCCAATTAACATCGTGTTCGGTGTAAGCGGCATCAGCACGAAATCGAGCTTTGCCAAATCGGACATGATGAGCGGTTGGGGACTTCCTTCGCACTCAACACCGAGCGCCACGCAATCCGGCAAAATCACCCCGCCTTCTGAGCCGTTGCAAACGGTCCAGTTCAGTTTGGCAAGTGCAGCGGTTCTTCCGTCAGGAGCCAACCCAGCAAACAAAGCCTTGTTTTGGCCCTTTCGCATAAAAGTAGGCGCATCAATAGCAAGAAGGTTGAGGGCTTGTTGCATTGAAGGAAGGCTATCGGTCACGAAATGGCTGAAATTCTCTTTCATCGCCATGAAGCCAATCTTGTGCAGCACCTCGCGCGGTAGCCCTGTGGCAGCAAACCGTGGATCGCGACCAATTTCCTCGTCAATCCGAGCGGTCATAGCAAGTGAAAATTGCTTGCCGTCGATTCCAAAAATCGTACGAATATTTCTCTCGTTCAATAGGAGATCGGCAGCCTGCTCCACTAATGACCGCACACCACCAGCAATACTGTTTCTCAGATGTGCATTACGTATCGTCAGATGCGCGACGACCTCCGCAGCCACTGCAGGGTCTGCCTTGGCGCCGACCACTAAACTGCGTAGCGCTGTGATTTGCTTTGTAAACCGTGCTTCATAATCTGTGATTAGATCATCGAGCGTTTTCATACCGTCAGCCGAAGGCTTCGAATAGAAGTCCCGCTCCGCCGCAACGCCTTCCGTTGATCCCCAAAACGTATTTTGTTTAGAAAAAACCCAAACCTGGGTTTTTTTCCCCTTTCTAGGGATTTCCCAAGCGCGCAGCAGCGACTGGGGAATATGATGTTGTTTTCGCCCCGACATACGACCCTTAGCTTATTTTTATACTCGCAGTATTCTAACGTTATCTAGTGGGGTGGCACGAAGCCGGTGCACATCCATGCTGGAGACTTTCCGAAAATTTAGTCGGAAAAGTTCGAAATCTAGCCTCCGGAGACCGGCCATCAATAAAGGGAGCCCGCAATTAGCGGTCCTTTCCTGAGGTAAAAATAATATTCGCCAAATTCCACACTGGCTGGCTGATAGGATTCGAACTGCGAAATGACGAATTGTGCGTTCGCCCAGGGTGACCGTATCGGGTGGCGACTGATAAGTTTCTGACTGAAACCTATCAGTGAAATATCGCCTGTTGCTTGGTCACGTATTCCCAGCTATATTACTGGAAATATTCTGGAGGCTCCGATGGGTAATTCACAAAAGCGCGCGATCCAGAATTATCGATCTCGTCTCAGCAAGCGCGGTTTGGCACGTTTTGAGGTGCTGGGGCTCGACGGAGATCGCGACCTTATCCGATCGCTGGCGCGTAAACTTGCGGATGACGGCCCCGATGCCGCCGAAATCCGAGCGAGACTCAGTCAGACAATCTCCGGTGAGCCGCCAAAGATAGGCGGCATTCTCGCTGCCCTTCGCCGCTCTCCCCTCGTCGGGGCAGATCTTGATTTCAGCCGTCCGCATGTCGAGGGACGCAAGGTTGATCTGTGACGCGATATCTTCTCGACACCAACATCAT
>DASWQB010000220.1:0-16918 GCA_036398335.1 Afipia sp.
TGCGGCATCGTCCGCCAATGCCGATGGCGCGGCGGCGTTGATACTTGCCAGGCGTTCGCTGGCGGATCGCGAGGGTCTGCCCTCACTCGCCGTCATCAAAGGCCACGCCACGCACAGCCAGGAACCGGCATGGTTCACCACCGCGCCAATTCCCGCGATCCGCAAGCTGCTCGACAAGGTCGGCTGGAGCGTCGGCGACGTCGATCTGTTTGAAATCAACGAGGCGTTCGCTGTTGTGCCGATGGCTGCGGCCCGCGATCTTGGCATCCCGCGCGAGAAGCTGAACGTCAATGGGGGCGCTTGCGCGCTCGGCCATCCCATCGGGGCCACCGGTGCGCGGCTGATCGTGACGCTGCTTCATGCGCTCGAGGCGCGCGGCCTCAAGCGCGGCATCGCATCGCTCTGCATCGGCGGCGGTGAAGCCACCGCGATCGCCGTCGAACGCACAAACTAAAACGGCGATACCGTGTCAGTGTTTGCGGCTGTAAAGATCGGCCCACATCAGCGTAGCGGCGAAAATACCGAACACGCAGGTGATGGCGATCACGACAATGAGTGTATCTGTCGGCATTGAGTCTCTCCGCTGTTAGCGGGGAGACATCTATCACGCACGGCCGCGCGGCGGTTTGATCCTGGTCAAAATGCATTGCATCTTCGAACAGGAAAAATTCCAAGGAAGCAGATCAGGCCGCCGTGAGATGGTCGAGCCGCTCCGCGCTGAGCAACCGCACGCCGTCGGGCACGATCAGGATGATCTTTTCACGCGCAAGCTTTGTCAGCGTCCGGCTCACGGTTTCGATTGTGAGGCCGAGATAATCGGCGATGTCCTGACGGCTCATCATCAGCGGCACCGTCACAGATACCGGCCCGATCCGGCTATAGCGCGCTTGCAGAGCAATCAGGAAGGCAGCGACTTTTTCCTCGGCCGTCTTGCGGCCGAGCAGCAGCATCTGATCCTGCGCAAGGCTTAGTTCATGTCCGGCGAATTCATGCAGGCGCTTGAGCAAATGCGGCTTGTCGTCGACGTAGGTAAGAAACGACGGGCGCATGAACCGGCACACCCGCACCGGCGTGACGGCTTCGGCCGTGACCCCGTAACGGTCCATCAAAGCGAGGCCGAGAAAATCACCCGGCAGCGCGAAACCCATGATCTGGCGGCGGCCGTCCGGCAGCGACTTGTACAGACGCACCACGCCTTCGGTGACATTGAAAACGCATCCGGCGGGCGTGCCCTGCTCGAACAGCATGGCTTTCGGTGCGAATGACGTGACGTGGCTGATCCGCTCCAGCTCTTCGAGTTCGGACAATTCGAGCGAGCCGCAGACACTGACCAGCCGCACGCGACACTCCACGCAACCGGTCTCACGGTTATGCTTGCAGGCCCGATCAGCGGAGGTTGTGCATTGCCCTGTGGTGTCCATGAGCGCCCGTCCGTCGTGTCAGACTCACTATATCCAAGTCGCAGCCTTTTTGACCTAAATCAATGGCCGCAGTCGTTGATTCAAATCAATGCAAAAAAGCTCTGAATTGCCCAGTTTTTCGCCTCGGGTGGAAGCGACAATGAATCAGCATTTTCAGGCACTTCCGATGGGCGTCAGGGATGCAAAAGATGCGTATCCGCTCATCTATTTGCATGATGCCAGCATCTCGCTTTCGGAATGGCTCAATTTCGCCCGCCGGCGCTGCCGCCAACCGGCGGGCCGCACCGGAATGATCGCCATCCGCGATCGCCGCGGGATTACCCACGCGATTTTTGTCTATCGCATCGACATCGATTTGCGCGCCCGCAAGCAGCTCTGTCTTAATAATCTCGTGGTCGCCCGAATGCCGGGTTCAACGGTCGACGAAGCCATCCTCACCAGCGCCAATGCGCTGGCGGCTCGGCACGCTTGCAAAACCATCAGCCTTGAACAACCCTTCAGCCGCCGAATGCCGCCCTTGAGCGGATGCCAGACGGCGCTCGATCTGTTCGCCAACCGGGCAAATCTACTGCCGAATATGAGCCGGCACTGACGCGAGGCGGAAGAACTCAGCCGCCGGTAACGGCCTGCACGGCTTCCTTGATTTTCGCCAATGCGTAGTGCGTCACCTGCTCGAGTTCGACATGCGGCATGTTCGGCATCTCGTCGGCGGCCACGACCGCGTCGACGATCGCGGGACCATCGACCGCAAGCGCCTCGCTTAATGCAGCCTTGAGCTCCGAGGGGTGCTTTGCCGTAGAGCCATGTGCACCGCAGGCACGCGCCAGCGCCGCGAAATCGGGATTGGGGAAACTGATGGCCTCGCGGAACGGCAGGATGCCGACGCTTTCCGCCTCCAGCGTGATAAGCCCGAGCGCGGAGTTGTTGTAGACCACGACCTTGATCGGCAGCTTGTGGTGAACCGCCGTCAGAAACTCCCCCATCAGCATGTTGAACCCGCCATCGCCCGTCAGCACGATCACCTGCTTGCCGCGGTCCAGCGCCTGAATTCCGTTGGCCTGACCGATCGCGGTGCCGACAGATGCGTTATTGAACGAACCCATGATGCGCTGCGATCCGCGCTGCCTGATCCAGTTTGCCGACCACAACGTGTTCAATCCGGTGTCGAGAACGAAGATCGCATCGTCCTTGGCAAGATCGCTGATCGTACGCGCCACCGCCTGCGGATGGATCTTGTCCTTGCTGCGGCCAATGTCCGATTGTTTGTCAAGCATGTCGTCCCATTTGCGGCGCTCGTTGCTCACCTTGTCGAAAAATTTCCGGTCTGTTTTCGAAGCGACCTTGTCGAGCAGCATTTTTAACGTCGGCCGCGCCGATCCGGTGATGCCGAACATCGTGGGCGTACGCCGCCCCAGCACCATCGGGCGCTGATCGATCTGAATCACGTGGCCTTTGGTGGGCAGGAAATTCGAATAAGGATAATCGGTGCCGACCATCAACAACAGGTCGCAATTCTGCACGGCATAATAGACCGGCTTGGTGCCGATCATGCCAAGGCCACCCATCCAGTACGGATCGTCGTAGGATAAGATGTCCTTGCCGCGCACAGTATGGACCAGTGCGGCATTCAGCTTATCGGCCAGCGCGCGCAAAAGATCGCCGCTGCCCTGACAGCCGAAGCCGCACATGATGACGATACTGCCCGCCTCGTCGATCCGCTTCACCGCGGCATCGACATCGGCCACATTGGGCGCGATTTCGGCCTGGGGCTTAAGCGTGGCGACGCTTGAAATTTTTCCTTCCGCGCCGAGTGACAACACATCCTGCGGCAATGTCAGATGCGCGACGCCGGGTCCCGCATATGCAGTCGCGATGGCCTGATGGATCACACCCGGGGCCTGCGCCGCCGTGGAAATGGTCTGGGTGTAGAGCGCCACGTCGCGGAACAGCAGATCGGGCTCGGAGGACTGAAAAAAATCGATGCCTTTCATCTGGCGCGGCATCTCGCCCGACAGCGCAAGCACCGGCGCGTGATCGCGGGCAGCTTCATAAAGACCGGCAACGAGATGGTTGCTGCCGGGACCTGTGGTTGCGGCGCAAACCCCAAGATGCCCGGTGAGTTTGGCTTGCCCCGCGGCAGCCAATGCCGCGCCCTCTTCATGGCGCACGCCGACCCATTCGATCTTGCTGCGCCGGACCGCGTCGCCGAGCGGATTGAGCGAGTCGCCGATCAAGCCGAAAATATGCCTGACACCGATCTGCTCGAGGACATTTACGAGAACCTGCGCGACAGTCTGCGACATCGAACACTCCAGATTGAATTGGACTTCAAGGATATCGGTCGGAAAGACGTCGCAGCATAAGCCGCACATACGCTAAATTGACAGCGAGGAATTTAAAAAAAAGCCCGGGTAAATCCGGGCTTTTTATCATATATCGATAGCAACGCCGAAGATCACAGCGTTCTGGAATTTCAAGCCGCGCCGCCGCGGGGTGGCCGCCGCCGTTCGTGGAACCACACACGATACTTCGACATTTTGGCGCGCTGCGCCGCCGGCGCGTATCGTTTGCAGGTTGCCGCCTCAGCGCTTTTCTCCGGCGCGCCCCATCGCAGCTCGGCGCAGTCGTTCACATTATACGCCATCTCAAGAGCATCCGCGCGATCGACCACGTCCCCGAGCGTCAGCGTCCATTGCGAACCGTCGGTGCGTGGATACGAGACTTTGCGCGTCGCCAGCTCCGAAGCAAGTGTGTTCTGCAAATCGGCCTGCACCTCGGCGACACTCCTGTCCTTCGGCATTGCGTAGCGGTCGGGCCGCCGTGCGACACGATCGGGAAATCCGCGCACCACATCGATTGCGATCAGCAGACGCAAATCGCGGGACGGCGTTGCGAAATCCTCCCACGCACCCGTCGTCTCGAAGATCGAAGGCCCGTCCGGCATCGCAGCCTCGCCACGCCCGCTGTTCAGGAATTTTCGTCCGTTCTCGACCGACGTCACGCGCGCCTGAACCTGCTCGTCGAGCGATGTGATCGCCTCTTTCATTGCACGCGCAGGATCGAGTGGTGATGGCGACATCACATCATCCATGCGATCATAAAAGGCTTCGACGGAGAGCCTGGACTGATCCGGCGAATAATCGCCGTACTGCGGATTTTTCGAGATTTCGCTATTGGTCAGCCGCCGCAGACCGCCATTGCTGTCGCGCACGATCGGACGGAAGTGTTTAAAGCCGGGGCTGCCGAGCGCCGGATCCTGAGCGAAAAGGAAATTGCCTCGCCAGAAACGCTTGATGGCAACCGTTCCGTCAGGCTGCGCGTCGGCGGCGAGGAAAACGCCAGCCGCGTCATTCGTCTGGGCCACGCGGCGCGTGAGCATCAACACATGCCCGAACGGATCGGCATAGATCGTGCCCGGGCGCAGCGTCTCCTGCGTCAAGGCAACCGGATAGTAATCGGTGTTGTAGTCGGCCGCCGCGGTTCGTCCCGACCCGGAATGGACCGCATCGCCGATGATGGGAATATAACGGTTGAAGGATGCGACAAGGCCCAGCCGCTGGGGCGCCGGTGAACTCGGCGCAGGGGCATTCGCTGCCGATGCGTCCGCCGCCGCTGCCTGGTCAGGCGCGGAGGAGCGCGGCGGTTCAGCATTTTGAATATTGAACCATTGAGGACATTTCGGCGCGCCGCCCGCAGTGCCGCGCGAGCACTTTGAATATCCGAACGGCAGCCCCATCTTGAATGCGAAATAAGCGCGCAGGAAATACGGCATGTCCGCGCAATCGGGCTTGAGAATAAGCTTGGTCTCGTCCTCGCCGAGACCGAGATAGTTGAACAGCACGTTGCGCGACCGGTCGCGAATGACCTCATGCAGCGCGGCCCATGACAGCGGCGCATCAAGCGGCGAATCGAAAAGTCTTTCGATCCAGGCCGAATATAGATTTTCCGTCGCGCGATCCCAATTGCTGCGGAGCGGCCAGAGGCTTCCCGCCGCAGCAGCCGGCTTCGGCGGCTGATCGTCGCGCACGGCAATGTCGCGGGTGATGGTCGCGCATTCGCTGGAGGCATGGTCGCGGACAAGCTGCACGCGCCACGTTCCCGCGGCTGGCGAGGCAACCTCCGCGATCCAGAAGTACGGCGGCCCGCCGCGACGTTCGCGCGACGTCACCGCAACGCTGCCATCGGGTGCGATCAGCGAGACTTTGCCCTCGACCGGCTTCTCGGCTGTAAAAATGACGCGTAAGGACGCGCCTTTCCACGGCACAATCGGCGATGGCAGCACCGCGATGCCGGCCGCCGCCTCGCAGGTGGCGGATGCGCTCTGGGCTCGCGCATCGACCGGAAAAAGGGCTGCACAAAACACGCCAGGGATCAGCAACGATGCAGTTACGGCAGCAGCAAACCGGTGTGCTGGAAACATTGAGGCTCCCCGCAATCTAAGAGATGAGCCGCCCAATGGGCGACCTGGGCAAATCGCCACCCATTATACCACATCGCCCGGGATAATATGTAAGGCAAGTTCACGGGACGGTGACAAGGGCTTGATCCACTTGTGTTGCGTGTGCGGCGCGGAACACCGCCGCGAATTTGTCCATTGCGCAAGGGGCATAAATTTGTTCGAAATGTGAAAACCAATTCGGTAAGGAACCATCCCATGACAACAAGGCAGCCCTGGTACAGAATCCTGTACATTCAGGTATTGGTGGCGATCGTCATCGGTGTGGCGCTGGGCTATTTTTATCCTGACGCCGGTAAGGCATTGAAGCCGCTCGGCGATGCCTTTATCGCGTTGATCAAGATGATGATCGCGCCTGCCATCTTCTGCACCGTGGTGCATGGCATCGCCTCGATCGGCGATATGCGCAAGGTTGGGCGGATCGGCTTAAAAACACTGTTGTATTTCGAGACGGTCTCGACGGTGGCGCTTGTCGTCGGTCTGCTGGTCGGCCTGCTTCTGCAACCCGGCGCAGGCTTCAACATCGATCCGGCGACCCTCGATCCGAAATCGGTCGCAAGCTACGTCACGCGCGCGAAGGAAGAAGGTTTCGTCGCCCATCTGATGGGGATTATCCCGGTCTCCTATTTCGACTCGCTCGCGAAAGGCGACCTTCTGCAGGTGCTGCTGGTCGCCATCCTCAGCGGCTTCGCCATCGCCAATATGGGGGCGCCGGGCGAAAAGATCGCCAGCGCGATTGATCTGGGCGGCAAGATGTTCTTCCGCATCATCGGCATGATCGTGCAACTGGCGCCGATCGGCGCGTTCGGCGCCATGGCGTTCACGATCGGCTCGTTCGGATTGGGCGCTCTGGTCAATCTCGGCTATCTGATCGTCACGTTCTATGTCGCATCCCTCATCTTCGTGCTGGTGGTGCTTGGCACCATCGCCCACTTCGCCGGTTTTTCGATCTTGCGCTTTATCGCTTACATCAAGGATGAGCTTTTGATCGTGCTCGGCACGAGCTCGTCGGAAACCGTTCTGCCGCATATGTTGCAGAAGATGGAAAAACTCGGTGCCTCGAAATCCGTCGTCGGCCTCGTCATCCCGACCGGCTACAGTTTCAATCTCGACGGCACGAACATCTACATGACGCTCGCCACGCTGTTTCTGGCGCAGGCGACCAATACCCATCTCACCGCCGTTCAGTTGGCGACCGTGCTCGCTGTCGCGATGCTGACATCGAAAGGCGCGTCCGGCGTCACCGGCGCGGGATTCGTCACGCTCGCGGCAACGCTGTCCATCATCCCGGACATCCCGATCACCTCATTGGCCATCATCATCGGCATCGACAAATTCATGAGCGAATGCCGTGCGCTGACCAACCTGATCGGCAACGGCGTTGCGACCGTCGTCATCAGCCGGTGGGAGGGCGAACTCAATAAGGAAGAACTGCGAACGGCGCTGTTGCATCCGATTGCCTATGGCGAGGAATTGGAGCGGCAGCCGGTGTGACGAAACGCGCCACCTCGCGCGGGTTTCAGTAGCCGGTCATTTCGAGATAGCCGACGCCTGATTGGCTTCCCTGAATTCGGATCGGGCCTTCCCAATATGGAATGCTCGTCCCCATCCAGCTTTGCGGATTGAGCGCGGTGATGTTTATTTTCAGTCCGCGCGATGGAATCACGATGTTCCATTCCGTTGGAAGAATATGACCCTTGATCCACGTTTGCGTTACAGGCGTCAGAACGATCGCGTCGGACGCGAGAACCTCAGAACGGCCATCCGGATCGATCCAGTTGCCCGAAGCATAGTTTTTGCCGTCAGCGTGACGCAACTGAAACAACATCAGCTTCGCGCCTGAATCCAGATGAAGCGACATCCAGTCCCAGCCCTTCTGGTCGGACGCCAACGGTTGACTGCTCCATTCACGGTCCATCCACGCCTGACCGGAAACCGGAATGCGTTTGCCTGCCAGTTCAAGTTCGCCGCGCGCCTTGAAGAACGGCTGGCTGTAATAATACGACGCCTGCCCGTTGTCCGACTTCCGGCTGTATCCCGCATCGCCTTGCAGAACGAGGGAATGCGACGTCTCCAATTTCAGGTCGAAGGCGAAATCGTTCGCTGACGCTGTGAGCGCGAGCGGCGAAATGGTCGGCGCGGACATTGCTTCAAGACCGCGCATATCCCACGCATCGATCCATGCATGAAATGGCTCGGACTCGGCGCCCGCCTGACCGACACCGCCCCGTGCCAAACGCTCGCTGAAATAATGTTGGCTGGCACTGGTCACTGCAGCATGGCCCATCCAGATTTGCCGGCTTGCCCAACCCTCCAGGTCCGCGCCTGCCGTCATCGCCTGACGAAACAATGTCCATTGCACGCCGTATGGCGTTCCAGCCTCGTCGTGAAGATTGGCGGTGACGTACCACCACTCGATCCGGAATCGCGGATGCGGTCCATGATCGGCAGGAAATGTCAGCGCCCTGCCCTGCACCACCTGCTCGAACGCGCCAGCCTCAGTGCCCAGTCCGGCGAAACCCTGGGCGTGCAACATTTTCACCTGCGCCGCTGAAAGCAAAAGTCCCTGACAGAACGCTCGTCTGCTCAAAAGCATCTTAGCGTTCCTCGGCAAAAATCTTGACCAGCCGCGAGGATGGCATACGAAACAGCTTGAGCACCGGGATCAGTGTCGCAAGCAAGGCAGCCACCATCGAAAGCGCGAGCAACTCCACCAATTGCACCGGGAACACGTGCAGCGGCAGCCGCCATCCGAAGGCGCGGACATTCACCACCGCCAGAAGACACCAGCCCACCGCAAGTCCCAGGGGAATCGCAAGCAGCGCCGTCATCAATGCCAGAGACATCGTCTTCAACAGCTCAACAAGCGAAAGCCGCGGCAATGTCAGACCCATTGCCCAGAGCGGTGCAAGGCGTGGCAGGCGCGCGTTGCCGAGCGTGAGGAGATTGGTCAACAACGCAATGGCTGCGACACCGAGTGTGAAAGCATTCAATGCGGCGGTGACCGCGAAAGTACGCTCGAATATCCGCTTGGATTCGGTCTTGACCGTCGATTGATCCGCAACCTGCTGATCGCTCAAACCGAACCGGCGTTGCAGTCCGGCGATAATCCCGGGCACATCCGCAAGCGTCACCCGCAATCCAAGCCGCGTCTGCGGCGTTTGCGGAAATCGCTCGACGAGCGCGTGATACGCCACCGCGATCTGGCCTTTCGGGTTGCCGTAATCGGCATATATCCCGGCGACCTTCAAAGGCCAATCGCCTTTTGGCGATGGCACATTCACTACGTCGCCCAGCCCGATCTTGGAGCGCCGCGAAAGCTGCTCGCTCACAAACCCAGCCGCGCCGGTTTGCATGCTGTCCCAGGCATTGGGCGTCTTCTCAAGCAAAGGCCATCGATCGCGATATGTAGCGTGATCGGCGAGGCCAAACAGTTCAAGCGGCTCATTTCCCAGACCGGATTGCGCACGGGCGTTCGGTAGAATTGCAAGAACATTTGGCTGCTGTTGCAGCCAGCTCTTGATCTCGGCGGCCTGAGCGTCACTCGACGCATCGAGATAAATCTCCGACGCGAGTCGTCCATCCAGCCAGCTTGTAAATGTTTCTCGAAAACTGCCGACCATGGTGGCGACGCCGACATTGACGGCGATCGCGAGCAACAGCGCCATCAGTGCGAGCGAAATACCGGAAAGTTGCTGACGGCTGTCGGCCCAGAACCATTTCACAAGCGGCCGTCCGGCAAAGGAGCGCGCGGCCCAGCGCTCGCCAAACACAAGCAGGACGCTCAACAATCCCGGAAGCCCGAGCGCGGCGCTCGCCAGCAGGCCTGCGAGCACGGCAAATCCGGCACCGAGCGACGTGCCGATCCATAGCGCTCCCGCTGCTGCGATAAACATCGCGGCGGCGAGCGCGCTTTGTCTTTTAAGCCATGTTTGCTGAACCTGTTTCCATGCCTCCGGCTGCGCGGCGGCGAGGATCGGCAACCGATTGAGCTTGAGAAAACTTTGCAGCGCGGCAGCAAGCGTGCCGACAACGCTCATTGCAAAGCCCGCGATCCACCATTCCGGCCGCAAGGTGAGTTGCCCGGGAATCTCCGCGCCATACAATCCGCGCAAACTCGCCGCGACATCAGGCAACAACGCGGCGGCGATAAGATAGCCGATGAGCAGCCCAATCAGTCCTGCCCCCAGTGCCAACGACACCAGTTCCATCAGCAAGGTGATATTCAAGGCGAGAAGCGAGACGCCGCATGCCCGCATGGTGCGAAACATCGGAAGGCGCTGCTCGAATGTCAGGCCGATAGCCGAGTTGACGATAAAAATGCCGACGGCGAATGCGAGAAACCCGAATGCTGTGAGATTCAGGTGAAAGCTGTCGGTCAGGTGCTCAAGCCCGCTTTCCGTGTCCGGCGCGATCAGCCGCAACTGGTCGCCAACAACGGCGTCAAACGGACTCTGCGGCCCGAGCGGCTTCTGCGCGACAAGCAGGCGCGAGAGACGATCCGGCAAATCCAGCGCACGCTGCGCGACACCGATATCGACAACCAATATTCCGGGAGCCAGTGTGGGACTGAGCGCGAGCGGCGGCAGCGATTTTCCATCCTTGAGCTGAGGCCGGTCGCCAGCCTTCAGACCGAGTTCGCTCAACGTGTCGAACGAAATGAGCGTCTGATAAGGCGGAATGAGGAAAGCCTGAAGGTTTTCGGGATTGAGCTCCGAGGCCGGACCAGCCTCCTTCGGCATGGTAATCGGCTCGATACCGAGCAGCCGTATGGGCCGCGAAGCGACCTCAACGCGGCTTTCCAGGATCGGCGAGACGGCCCAGCCATGCCGCCGCAAATCGACAAATAATTGTTGGGCGAATGTCGGACCACGACTTGCAACGAGGGTGGCGGTGCGCGCTCCGCCGAACATCGCCGCCGCGCGATCGTAGCTGGAGCGCGCCTGCTGGTTCAGCGCCTGCACTCCGCTCCACAGTGCCGTCGCGCAGATCAGGCCAATCAAAAGCATCGCAAGCTGCATCGGATGCCAGCGCCAATGGCTGAGCAATATCTTGAATGTCCACGCCAGGCGCCTCACGTCAAAAGCCCGCCGCTGAGATGCAGGCGCCGGTCCATCGCTTGCGCAAGGCGCGTGCTGTGGGTCGCCATCAGCAGACTGCACCCGGTATGTCCAACCAGATCGAGCATGAGCCGAAACACGCTGTCTCCGGTCGTCTCGTCGAGATTTCCGGTCGGCTCATCCGCGAGAAGCAGCTTGGGCCTGACCGCCAGCGCCCTGCCGATCGCGACGCGTTGCTGCTGGCCGCCTGAGAGCTGCTCCGGATAGCGCCGCAACAAATCCTCAAGGCCAAGCCGGCCGGCAAGCTCGCTTTGCCATGACGGATCGAAACGATCCGCGATCCGGGCCTGAAAGCCAAGGTTGTCGGCGACGTTCAGGCTCGGAATCAAATTGAACTGCTGAAAAATGAGACCGACGCTCTGCCGCCTGACATCGGCAAGCTGGCTGTCATTCATGGCGCTGAGACAAGCCTCCTCCAGCCAAATCTCGCCGCCATCCACACGGTCCAGTCCCGCGATCAAATGAAGCAGCGTGCTTTTGCCGCTGCCCGACTCGCCCGTGAGCGCCACGCTTTCTCCGGTTGCCAAGGAAAGATCGACGCCGCGCAGGACGTTGACGGTCTCGTCAGCGGCACGATAGGTTTTTTTGACTCCCAGAATTCTCAAAACCATCGGTGAGGCTTGCTTATCATATCGGGGACACGCCGAATTTTAGAGACGCAGACGATGCGCGGCGCTGCTCGTGAAAGCATAACCTGCCGGACCGGGGCGACGAAATGCCTTTTCGACCCGCACATGGCTCTTCGCAAGGCAACGCCCTCTCGCGAAGCAATAACCCTTCGCAAGGCATCAGTTTTCCAATAGCATCAAATTCTACTTTGCAACCGCCCGGCCGAAAGCGGCCCATATGATGACGGTGTGAATACGAAACAATGGGATTGCTCGAGCTTTTCCGCCGCTGCCCGGCGCACCTGTGTTTGCTTCTGGCGATCCATGGTCTTGGAGCCGGAGCCGCATGGGCGGGGGATGACGACGACGGTGACATCTCCAAGACTGCCACCAAGACAACCAACACGGCACCGAACATCTATCTGGATCTCTCCACAGCCTATGCCACCGTGCCAGCCAACACCATTTTGCTCGGATTCAGGAACATCGCGGCCCTGTCGACATCGTCCAGCCGCAACCTCACGCTGAATGCGCCGCTGACGGTTGATGTCACGGACCGGTTGACTGTGGTGGGCGGCGTCTCCGCGAGCACATACAGCACAGCGGCGACAGGATGGCAGGACATGACGCTGGACAGCTGGTTTGTCGGCTTCACGGCCGACGTTATTGAACAACGGGATTGGTTTCCCAAAGTCACCGTTCAATCGTATCTGTCGCGAACAGTCGGAGTCCGTACGCTCGGATTAAACGCCACCTCATCATCAAGCGCTATCGAACTGAACTACGCGCTGAATGAAGACGAAACCCGGGGCGTGATTGGCGGCATCAAATACACCGACATTTTCGTGGATTCACGCTTCGTCAAGATCGGGCCTTCGCTCATCGGTTACGCGGGCGGCTATTATCAGTGGCCCAACAACTGGAAAGTGACAGGACGTTTCGGCGTGCAGTCGTTTGACGGCGCGAGCCTCGTCATCCCGGTGAAGTTGCCGTCGTTCGTCCAGCCCATCGTGAAACTCGATCTGGAGCGCATGGATGACAACGACAACCGCCTGTTCGGCACCTCATTCGAGATCATCTGGGCGCCCAAGCCGATTTTTCAATTCACGCTGTATACGCCGATCTATGCGGTGAGAAACTAGCGGCGGCGTGGTAGAATGCCCGCATGATAAAGCTGAACCGGATCTACACGCGAACGGGCGATGACGGGACGACCGGACTTGCCACGGGAGGGCGCCGATCAAAGCATGATCTGCGGATCGAGACGTTCGGAACCGTCGACGAGGTCAATGCCTTCATCGGTCTGGCTCGCGTTGCGGTGAAAGCCGATGACGCCCTCGATGCGATGCTCGCGCGCATCCAGAACGACTTGTTCGATCTTGGAGCTGACCTGGCGACGCCCGATACCGGCACGCCTCCGGCGTACGAGCCCTTGCGGATTCTACCGGGCCAGGTCGATCGGTTGGAGCGCGAAATCGATCGATTGAATGATTCAATTCCACCGCTGAATTCGTTCATTCTGCCGGGCGGCAGTGAAGCCGCCGCCCGGCTTCATGTTGCGCGCACGGTCTGCCGCCGCGCAGAGCGGCTGGCCGTTGCAATTCGCGAAAATACCGAAGAAATTATTTCTCCGGCGGTCGTGATGTATCTCAACCGGCTGTCGGATTTTCTTTTCGTCGCCGCGCGCCATTGCAATGACAAAGGCGCGAACGATGTCCTCTGGATTCCCGGCCAAAATCGCTGAGGTTGCTTGACTTCATAATGTTCCCCGGACAGGGTAGATGTGTCGTGGTGTTTCGATCTCTTCGAGATCGGAAAAAGGGAATTTGGTGCGTTAGCGGTATCTCACCGCAGGCAATGCCAAAGCTGCCCCCGCAACTGTAAGTGGTGAGCGCGCGTCCAACAAAGTCACTGAGATCATTCGATCTTGGGAAGACGAGACGAGCACAATGACCCACGAGCCAGGAAACCTGCCTCGACAATATATCGTCCATGGGCGGGGTGTCCCGGTGGTTCGCTTGCAGCGGGATTCCATGATCCCTTGACGTCGATGCACGCGATCACTCCAGCAACCGCCTGTATTTTGGGGGTCTGGGGTGTTGCATATCGGTTGTTTTTTGAGGCGCGGATTTATCGCATCGGTCTTGGCGGCGTTTTTATGCACCGTCGGTTTCATCTCCTTTTCGCAGGCCCAGCAGGCCGGAACGCTGCCGCAGATCGAAGTCAGCCCTCCCGCTTCCGCGCCCAAACAAAACCAGAAACCAAAGCGCAGCAAGCAAAGCCGCGCCAAGCCGAGGCCGGCGCCGACAAGCGAGCCAGCGGTCGCAACCCCTTCATCGGCCAATGATGACGCTAGCCGCGTCGTCGAAGTGAATCAGATCGTCGGTGCATCGACGAGCGTCATCACTGCCGAAGATATCAAGCGCTCGCCAGGCCAGACCGTGCAGGACGTATTGGGCACGATACCCGGCGTTCAATTGCAATCGTTATATGGCGGCATTGGCGGAGCAGGCACGACGGTCGATCTGCGCGGCTTCGGCGCTTTTGCGTCATCGAACACACTATTTCTTCTCAACGGACGGCGCCTGAACGACGCCGATCTCCAAGGCGTCGATCTGTCTACCATCCCGATGCAATCCATCGAGCGTATCGAAGTGACGCGCGGCAACAGCGGCGCCGTGCTCTACGGCGACAATGCGGTGGGTGGCGTGGTCAACATCATCACCAAGACGGGCGCGGATAACGGCAAACCCATTTCCGGGCGCGTCGAAGGCGGTATTGGATCGTTCAACCAGCGTTTCGGCAGTGTCTCTGCCACTGCGAACGCAGGGCCCTGGTCCACATCCGTTTTCGCAAATGCGATCAAATCGGATGGTTATCGCGCCAATAATGCCCTCGAACAACAGAACGGCATCGGCGAATTGCGATACACAACGCCGGACCTCAAAGCCTATCTCAATATCACCGGCGACAATCAACGTCTTGGCCTGCCCGGCGCCCGCTCCAACCATTATTCTTCCGACGGGTTCTCACCGCCATTCGTCAACCAATTCAGCGATCTGCGCGGCACCTCGACACCTTTCGACTATGCCAACAAGCAAGGCGTCAGCGCGACCACCGGCTTCACTAAATCGTTTTCAAATTCGGTCGACCTGATTGTTGATGGTGGCGTTCGCAGCAAGAAACAGCAAGCGGGCTTCTTCGGCGATCCGGCCGCCCCCTTTCCAAGCTATGTCGATTCCGATCTTCTGACGTGGTCACTGACACCGCGCCTGAACATCAGGAGTTCCTTGTTCGGCATGTCTTCGACGATTCTCACAGGCGTCGATTACTATGACGCGAGCTATCAATCAAACCGCAGCGCGACGATTAGCGACCCGCCGAACCATGTTTACAACCTCGATCAAAAAACCATCGCGGGCTATTGGCAACAGACACTCGGCATATGGCAAAATACCGAATTCTCCTATGGCGGCCGCATCCAACACATGAACCTGACCGCGCGAGATAACTACGACCCGCTCGCGCCTTCCGGCTCGCTGTTCGCGCAGGCAACGCCGCTCGATCAGAACGAGACCAACCACGCCCTTCACGTCGGGCTTGAGCATCGCTTGAACGATGCTGTCACGATCTTCGGCCGTGCCGCTCAAGCATTCCGCACGCCAAACGTGGACGAGCGCGTTGTCACCGGACCCGGCTTTGACCTCACCGCCTGTCCACCGTTTCCCTGCCCGGCCATCCCGCAAAACTTCGCATTGAAGACCCAGACATCACACGACATCGAAGGCGGCGCGCGTCTTCATCTCGGCCGCTTCGAAATTCAGTCGAGTGTGTACGACATGCATCTCAAGAACGAGATCCATTTCGACCCGGTTAACCTGTTCAATTACAATCTCGATCCAACACACCGCTACGGATCGGAAACAAACGCGGTTTATGCACTTTCCGATAGCTTTCGGCTGAAGGGCAGCTTTGCCTACACGCGCGCTGTGTTCTCCGAAGGACAATTCGCCGGCAATGACGTTCCACTGGTGTCGCGTTACAGCGGGAACGTCGGCGCGTCGTGGAACGTCTGGGAACGCTATATTATGTTTGACGCAACATGGCGCTTTTGGGGCTCACGCCGGTTCGATAATGATCAGTTGAATCGGCAACCGCTAATTCCCGCCAATTCGACGATCGATCTGAAGCTGAGCGGGGAGTATGACCGTTATTATTGGGCCGCTTCGATTTCCAATGTCTTCTCGACGCCTTACTATGACTACGGCGTTGCGAGCGCGAGCGCGCCGGGAGTCATTACGATCTACCCTCTTGCGGGCCGCCTCTATACATTTAAAGCGGGTGCCACGTTCTAATATTGTGAGATGGCATGAGAGGGAACGAGCGCCGGCCCGTGCGAGGTCTGCACACGTTCGACCGTCACGCCGAAAATCTCAGCGATACGCTCTGTCGTGAGGACGAGCTCAGGCGTGTCGTCGGCCACGATACGGCCGTTTTGCATCAGCGCGACACGATCGGCAAAGCGCATCGCCAGCGACAGATCGTGAATGATCGCGAGAACCGCCGTGCCCCGATGCGCGACTATCCGCAGCAGATCCATGATGATCAGCCGATGCCGCTCATCGACGGAAGCGATCGGCTCGTCGGCGATCATCACATCGGCCTGCGTGGCAAGCGCACGCGCCAGCGCGACGCGGGCCCTCTCCCCGCCGGATAGCGTGGTGATGGGACGGTCCATGAAGGATTCGATGCCGGTCATCTGTAGAGCGGTTTCGATTGCGGCCCGATCCGCTGCCGAGCGGCGGTCGAATATATCCGCATGAGGCTCGCGTCCCAGCGCGACGATGTCGCGCACCGGCATCGGCCAGTGATATTGATGGCCCTGCGGCAGATACGCCAATGCCCTCGCCTTGTCGCGCGGCGACAATCGCGAAAGCGAAACACCATTCAGAAGCACCTCGCCCTCAAACCGAGCCAACCCCGCGATAGCGCGGGCCAGCGTGGTTTTTCCGGCACCATTGGGACCGGCCAATATGGTCAGCTCGCCCGCCTTGAGGACGAGATCGGCGCCGTCAACGATGCGCCGTGCGCCGTATTTCACGCTGATATTTGTCGCGGAGAGACGCAGGCGGCCTGTCATTGCGACACATCCTCCAGCACACGCCGCTCCCGGAAAATCATCGCCAGAAAGAACGGCACGCCGATCAGCGCGGTCAAAACGCCGATCTTGATCTCGACCGCGCCCGAGACAAGACGCACAGCAATGTCGGAGGCGATCAGCAGACACGCACCCGCCAGCGCCGACGGGATCAG
>DASWQB010000221.1:0-4987 GCA_036398335.1 Afipia sp.
TCGCTCCGGCGAGATCTTCACTGTCAAATGGAGATAGCTCATGCATATGCACGACTGGAACACCTACCGGCAGCAATTGTTCGCAGGCGTCGGCGAGCTCGGCAAGTTGAGCCCTGACACGGTGCGCGGCTATGCCTCTCTCGGAGGCGCAGGCAGCAAGACCGGCCACCTTGACGCCAAGACTCGCGAGCTGATCGCGCTGGCCGTCGCCATTTCCCTGCGTTGTGACGGCTGTATCACCGTCCACAGCGATGCCGCCCGCAAGCTTGGGGTGACCAAGGAGGAGATCGCCGAAGCTCTCGGTGTTGCAATCAGCGTCAATGCTGGAGCTGCGATCGTCTATTCGACTCGCGCGCTGGACGCTTTCGCCGCGGCGGAAGGCGCTTGAGAATTCCGGCGATGGGCACGATCGCCCATGGCTTGTCATATCTCTCGCCCAGCTCCATCAATCATCAATAGAGCAACTCCATCTTCGCTCCGCCAGCGTTGGCGCGACGCCAGGCTCCCGGACCTATGCCCTCTATGCGGTTGAAGGCGCGATTGAGCGCTGCGTCGGTCTCATATCCGACGCGCCGGGCTACATCCGAGATGGCCGTTCCCTGCTTCAGCAGAAGCTTCGCGCGGTAAATCCGCCAGCGAGTCAGATACTCGATCGGGGTCTCCCCCAGCACACTCTTGAACATCGCCGCGAAGCTGGAGCGGGACA
The DNA here is from genome assembly GCA_036398335.1 of Afipia sp. Classification (GTDB taxonomy): domain Bacteria; phylum Pseudomonadota; class Alphaproteobacteria; order Rhizobiales; family Xanthobacteraceae; genus Afipia. The sequence goes on from DASWQB010000221.1 coordinate 707, forward strand.
TTCCCGCATGCTGCGCGAGTTCGGCGATCGTCCAGGGCGATGCAATATCGGCATGTAACGCCTCGAGGGCACGCGAAACACGCGCATCACGCAAACCCGCCAACCAGCCGGGCGCATGGCCTTCAGTGTCGCACCACGCGCGAAGTGCCTGCACAAAAAGCGCGTTTATCAGATGCTTGACGACAAGACCGGCGCCCATGCCGTCTAATTTCGTTTCAAGACCAACCAGTTCGAGCGTCGCGCGCATCAAAGGACCGCGTGCCTCGGCAAGCTTTACAAGCGAAATAATGGGCAAGAGGGACAACAGCGGTTCGGCGGCGGCGGCATCAAAGTAGAACCGGCCGGACACCAGTTCCGTGACCGCGCCGTTGCCGCCATATTCATGCGTGAGGCCGGAGATTTTTGAAAAGATGGTCTCGCAGGGAACGACCTTGACGCCGAACTCGCTCACCATGGTGAAGCCGGCGCCACCCTTGATAATCAAGCAGTCGCCGGCTTCGACCCATACCGGCTCAGGGAAGCAGTCGGCCAGAAGCCAGGATCCGCCGCTGCCGACCACGATCAAACGCGCCTGATCACCCGTCGTGAATTCCACCCCCCAGGGCGCGCGAAAGACGAGGTGCGCGAAGAGCGCACTCTCCGCTCGCATCGATGTCAGCATGTCTCCGAGAATGTCCATGCACTGTTGGTACCGGACGATGAGACAACAATCAACGAAACGGAAATCGTCCGGATCCGAGGGACTCCTCCCCTCGCCGCTAGCCGATCAGGTCGGCGTAGAGCACCTTGGGGTCCAGTGACAAGGCGCTCTTGATTTGTCGCGTCATGTCGTCAGCAAGCACTTCCCAGTCCCCCGCCTCAATGGCATCGAGCGCGGCATTGGCGACATTTGCGGGATCATTCTTGGGCATGTCGATGCCCTTCATCATGTCGGTGTCGGTCGCACCGAGCTGCACGCCCACGACGAGGGTATGTTGCTTCGCAAGCTCAAGACGGATGCTGTTGGTAAGACTCCATGCCGCAGCCTTCGCAGCCGAATAGGCTTCCGCGCCGGGATAGCTGAACCAGGAAGTCAGCGAGAGCATGTTGACGATGGCGCCGCCGCCATTGTTCGCCAGAATGGGCGCGAAGGCCCGCACCATACGCAGAAGTCCGAAGTAATGGGTGTCCATCTCCAGCCGGATCAAATCCAAATCGCCCAACAGCAGGCTCTGGTTGGTGGCGATGCCGGCGTTGTTGATGAGAATGGTTGCGTCGCCAGCAATCGCCGCCGCCGCCGCGACCTGCGCCGGGTCCGTTATGTCGAGCCCGATACGTTCGACGCCGTCGATGTCGATGGCGTCAGGATTGCGGCCGGTGGCATAAACCTTGCGAGCGCCGCGTTCGATCAGGGCGTGGGCATATGCTTTGCCGATCCCCCGCGTGGCGCCGGTGACAAGAGCGACGCTTCCTTCTATCTGCATGTGCGTAATTCCTGGCTTGATCCGCCCCTTCTGGAGGCCTCTACGGTTGGCTCAGGGCTACACCAGACGCCCGATAATCATCAGGATTCGCCGTCCGTATATTTTATCGAATCGTCCAAACTTGTGTCAGATCTGACATGTTTACGATTGCGCACGTGTCGCTACAGGGCCGCGCGGAGCAGCGACCGAAACCAGGCGATCGATATGAGCAATCAGCTTTCGGCTTTCGTGATCATCAATTCTCTCCAAAGATCGCACCAATCCAGTCGATGAACGCGCGCACCTGCGGGGCCAAATACTGCCGGTTCGGATACATGATGGAAACCGGGCGCCGAACCGTCTTGATATGCGGCAAAATCTCGACGAGCCGGCCAGTTTCGAGTTGCCCGGCAACACCGGCATGGAGAGCCTGAATGATCCCGAGCCCTGCAAGGGCGCATGCGATGAGCGCTTCGGAGTCGTTCACGAGGATCGCCGAACGCATCCGAATAGACCGCTCCTCACCGTCCTCGATAAACTGCCAGTCGATCGTGCTCCGGCCGCGCCCTGCGAAATAAATCACCGCGCGGTGCGCGGATAAGTCTTCAATGGTGTTAGGCACGCCGTGAGCGGCCAGGTAGGACGGAGCAGCGCACGAGACCATCGGAAAATGGGCCACAACGCGGCTGATCATGCTGCTGGCAGCAAGCTCTCCCAGGCGAACCACGCAATCAACACCCTCGGCGAGCAGATCAACCGGATGATCGCTGACACCGAGGATGATTTCGATATCCGGGTAGCGCGCCGTAAAATCAGGCAGCCGTGGGACGATGAATGGCTTAGCGAGCGCGACGGGAATGTCGACGCGTAGACGGCCTTTTGGTAACTGTCCCGAGCCGCCAAACAGGTTCTGCGCCCCAGCCACCTCTGCCAGAATTTGGGTCCCGCGCTCATAGAACAGTTCGCCCTCGCCCGTCAGGCTTAATCGCCGTGTGGTCCGGTGAAGCAGGCGCACGCCGATCGATGCTTCGAGCGCCGAAATCGCATTGGTGACGCTTGGGCGGCCAATGCGCAACGCGGCGGCTGCACGGGCAAAACTGCCATTGTCCGCGACCGTGACAAAGATGCGAAGCTGCTGAACGAAATCCACGACGTGTCCTCCTTGCGTGCTCGAGTTCGTGAGGTGCCCAACCCTCCCGAGACACCCAAGGTGCAGCCGGGATTTATGCCAGAAGTCGCCAAGGATTGTTATCCGTTCGGATAACAGTGAAGTGCGATTTGCCGCTCTTCTGACGTTCAGCGTGGCGCTCTAACTTCCGTGACGGATGCTTTGAACACTCCGTCAAGGAAGGATTAATCTCATGGACCTGAAACTCGGTGGAAAAACAGCGCTGGTCACGGGTGCCAGTCAGGGTATTGGCCGCGCTATAGTGAAAACACTCGCATCCGAGGGCGTTACCGTATTCGCGACGGCGCGCAACCCGGAGCTTCTTGCCAGCCTCGCCAGTGAAATCGAGGCAGAAGGCGGCGCCAAGCCGACCGTGTTCGAACAAGATTTCGTGGCTGTCGATGGGCCCCAGAAGATCGCAGACGCAGCGCTGGCTGCACTCGGTCATGTCGATATCCTGGTCAACAATGCCGGAGGCAGCCGGCCGATGGATATTGATGCCCCAGAAGAACAGTGGGTGGAGGGCATGACGCTGAATTTCGATCGTCACCGTCAGCTCACCCAGAAGCTGCTGCCCAATTTCCTGAAGCGCAAACAGGGTGCAATCATCAGCCTGTCGGGCAATTTGGAGCCTGAAGTTGTTAATGCCGCGATGGTGGCTAAGGCAGGCCTCGTCGTTTGGTCGAAGGGTCTCTCCGAGCAGCTTGGCCAGCACGGCATCACGGTGAACTGTGTCCAGCCCGGCCTGATCGACACCGCGCAGATCCGACGCCTTTACCCGGGTGAGGAGCGGCAAAAATTTGCACAGCGCGAGATTGCGTTGCGCGACTTCGGCAAGCCACAAGATGTCGCCGATGCTATTACCTTCCTTGCGTCGTCCCGTGCACGCTACATTACCGGCATCGTGATGCTAGTGGATGGCGGCATGCGCCGGCACTCATTCTGAATTTTGTGCAGGTCGGCCCGCCACGCGGCTCGACCTGCCTGCCGTGCGCAAGCCTAGACCTGCCAGAAAGGCATCGCCTTTAACGACGATCGTGTTGGAACATCGTCCTGAACTACTGTATGCGTTCTTTCGCAGAAAGAACGCATACAGTTTGCAACGATGTGCCGTCGCTCCGCCTAGCCGTTTGAAACCCTCGACTCGATCGGAGATTCCACGCCCCAAACGAGCGTGAAGGACCGCCGAGTGAATCATGACAGATGAGCTTATCGCCCGCCCATGCCGTGATCGACCCGCCCAGGTGAACTGGTCCTTTTCCGCGGTCATCAGCGTTAGCTTAGTTGTCAGTCAGCGCGCCAAGGGGATCCGAGATCACCTCGCGCATAGTGAACTGCTTTATAGCCCAATCGATAAACAGGCGAACGCGCGGCGAGAGCTGCCGGCTCGTCGGGTAAAGCACAGAAACCGGAACGGAGAGCGGCGGGAAGTCAGGGAGGATCTGCACGAGACGGCCTGCGGCGAGATCATTCTCAATATGGAAGACCGGCATCTGTGCAATGCCGAGACCCAACAGCACCCCGTCGCGAAAGCTCTCCGTGCCCGTCACGGAGAACGGAGCTGCGATGTCAATTCGGCGCGTCCCTCCATTACATACGAACTCGAGCGGCGCCAGGCTGCCCGTCGTGATAGACCGGATACCGACCGCGCGATGACTATTCATTTCGTCG
>DASWQB010000222.1:0-4035 GCA_036398335.1 Afipia sp.
GTTGTTGAGATCGTCGAGGCATGCCCGCGTCTTGATATGTTCGTTCTTCCGAAGATCGGTGTTGCGGCCGACGTTTATGCGCTCGATATGCTGGTCACGCAGATTGAAGCTGCGAAGCGACGATCAAAGCGGATCGGCTTCGATGTGCTCATCGAAACCGCTCAGGGGTTGGCAAATGTCGAGAGCATTGCCGCAAGCTCCAGACGCATCGAATCGCTTTCCTTCGGTGTTGGTGATTTCTCCGCCAGTATCCGAGCGCGGTCCACGGTGATCGGTGGCGGTAATCCGCACTACGCTGTGCTCAACGAGGGCAATAGCGCAGAGAGGAGTTTCTCCTCCTTGGATCTTTGGCAATATCCCCAGTCGCGCATCTTGGTGGCTTGTCGGGCTTTCGGGCTACGTCCTATCGACGGCCCGTTCGGCGATTACTCTGATCCCGAAGGTTTCGCAGCCGCAGCCCATCGCGCCGCAGCTATCGGCTACGAGGGAAAATGGGCGATCCATCCATCACAAATTGAAGCCGCAAACCTGATTTTTTCGCCAAGTGAAGAAGAACTCGCCAACGCGCGTCGCATCATCCAAGCTATGTCCGACGCTCAAAAGGATGGCCGAGGCGCCGTCAGTCTCGATGGCAGACTGATCGATATTGCCAGCATCAAGATGGCGCAGAACCTTCTTGCCAAAACAACCTGAGCTACGTGCTTGAGAGCAAGCCGGTCCACACGACAATCGCTCTATCGCCGCCCTTGGCGTTTTGGTCCACCGGCCCCGATCGACGTGACTTCGTTCGAAACCTTCATTTTAGAATGTGCCGTCATGCCCTTTTCTTTACTCAGAAGGACCGCAGCCAGTTCCATGATGGTGTTATGAACGTACTGGGTCGCTGGCATTAATGGGACGGAGTCCGGCGTACATAGAGATACCGTACGCCATAAGACGGCATCCCCGACAGACATGGCCGCTATTCGTCCTTGTGCAATTTCCTGGCGAACGCTGTGCCAAGGAAGAAGGGTGAAACCCATGCCGTCCTCGATCGCTGCCTTCATTGTCGGAATCGAATCCACCTCGGTGATAACATTCGGTGTCAACCCGGCTCTTCCCAGAACCATTTCGAGTATCATGCGCGCGGCATGGGTTTTTCCGGGAATCACCATAGGCAATTCGGCAAGCTGTTCGATGTGAACAGGCAAAGCGAACGTCATACCCTTCGGTCCAACGAGGAAAAGCTCCTCGTTCCAGAGCGGATGCACGGACAGTCCGGGGCTTGTTTCAGTCTTGAACAGTAGGGCAAGGTCCAAGCGGCCGCTGGTTGCAAGCTCCCCCAGATAACCGCTGACGCCCTCCGTAAGGTGCAATTGAATCCCGGGTTGTTCGGCACGGACACGTGTCAACAAGGGCAGCGACAGAACCATCCCCGTGCTAACCGGCAGCCCTATCGATACGGTCCCGCTGAGGCGATCCGCAGCAGATTGCAAGCCGGTTCTGGCTTGCTCGATCTGACGAACGATAATGCAAGCGTGCCGGTATAACACCAGCCCCTCCGGGGTCGGCGAAACGCCTTGGGCCGTCCGAATGAGAAGGCGAGCCTTTAGCTCTGATTCCAGAATCGCTAGCTGCTGGCTCAATGCCGGTTGAGCAATGCCAATCTGCGCCGCTGCACGCGTGATATTTCCATACTCGACGATCTTGATAAAATATTCGAGACGCTTTGTTTCCACGCCGTTTCCATTCCGTGGCCGGCGAGCCGGCAAGGGGCCGGCTCGCTGCGTCAGGTGGGTTCAAAGCCCAGCTTCTACCCTCCTGTTCAACCCAACCAGACTATCGGATTTTTCGCCCGAAGTGTTCAATTCAGTCTCCAGCATTTCGAGACTTTTGCCGGCGGTGACAGGACCGAACAGACCGATAACCACGGCCATGATGAGATAGAGTAATCCCACGATGGATACGATGACGAGCGGATCGGATACCACCGGCAACAATGCTGCGACCGCGAAGGGACTGGCCGCCGAAGCCAGTCGTCCGATCAGAAATGCGCTCCCCAATCCACGCAGCCGCACACCAGTGGGTAAAATCTCGGGCAAGTAGGTAGCCAATCCGACGGAAGAGAGAAAATAAACGCAGGCAACCAGGACGAACCCGGAAACAAGCAATCCAGCCTCTGTAGTTTGCAAGGCGTAAACCATGCCGGCCAGGCCGGCGATGGTTGTTGCGCCCAGCACAACATTTCTTCTCTCGAAGCGATCGGATATTGCGATTGCGATCAAAGGACCTGCAATCGCACCGGCAAACGTGGCGGCAGAAAACATGAAGCTCTTCAGAAACGTCATGCCGTGAGCGATCAAGATCGAGGGTAACCAGTTTGCAAGTATGTAGATGCCGCAGAACTGGCAAATGCTGAACGCAACTGCCACCAGGAAGCGGGACCGGGTATTCGGCGCGATCAACGACAGCCATCCGAGATCGCGAGCAGGTTGCGGAGCCACGATAGCTGTCGGCAATGGCCCGTGTTTTCGTTCGACCTCTTCCTCAATGCCGCGCATGACGGCATCCGCCTCCGCCTCTCTTCCGACACTGGCAAGCCACCGCGGCGACTCTGGAAGACTACGCTGATTTAGGAAGACCAGAAGTGTGGGAAACACGGAAAGCGCGAACAGCAGACGCCAGCCCATATCTAGGGCTGCGTTTGGAATGACCAATCCCGCCGCCAACGCAGCAACGGGCAACCCACCATTTACAAGCAATGAAACACCGGATTGGAATCGTCCCCGCACGGCGCGCGAGGTCATTTCGTTCATGTAGGAATAGCCGGTCACGATCTGCATTCCGAGAGCGAACATCGTAAACGACCGAGCCGCCAAGAGCAGCTCTACATTCGGCGCAACTGCACAGAGAACGCTGCCGATGCCGTATGCGACCACGTTGCCCTGGAAGAGCCGGCGTCGCCCGATGCGATCTCCCAAAATGCCGGCTGCGACGGAGCCGAACGCCGCTGCGACAAGTGGAACGGATATAAAGTAAACCATCGAGTTCGAATTCAGCCACCCGATCTCCTTTAGTGGCGGAATAACAAAGCTCGATATGAACAAGTCATATCCGTCGAAGAACATTCCGATTCCCAACAGCGCGAACATGCGCCATTGAAAGCTGGAGAGGGGCAAGCGCTCCATGCGCCCGCCAATGTTGATATTTCCACTCATTGTCGTTCCTCCTAATTTGCGTCGCCATTTTTTGGTCGATCGTTCCGCGGGTCAGTCGAGAAAAGTCGCAAACTCCTCCACCTGCACGCGGGCCGGTTGGTATGTGTTGAGCTGCGCGGCTGGGTCGGCGTAGCCGAGCGCCATGCCGCATAGAATCATGTGTTGCTCTGGGATCGGCAGAAGTGAGCGAAGAACGCCGGGGTATTCCGCTATCGAGAACTGCGGACAGGTATCCAAGCCGGCCTCCCGAGCAGCCAGCATCAGCGACTGAAGAAACATGCCGTATTCAAGGTAACTGCCTTTCTCCATCGCGCGGTGAATGGTAAAAACCAGCCCGACCGGCGCACCAAAGAAATTGTAGTTACGAACGCGATAAGCTCTCGCCTTTTCCACATCACCGCGGCCGATCTGAAGTTGTCCGTAAAGTCCCCATCCGCAGGCACGACGGCGAGACAGGTATGGTTCCGGCAACGGTGCGGCGTAGTAGGAATAGTCGGGCGAGGTCGAGCCAGCGGTTGCTTCAAACTCCGCTTGCATTGCCTTTCCGACACGACTCAACGTGTCGCCGGTCAACGCGAAACAATGCCACGGCTGAACGTTGGATCCGCTGGGCGCTCTGCCCGCGATCGCAAGGATTTCCGTCAGAAGCGAACGGTCAACTTTCTTGTCGGTAAAGACTCGAACGGAACGGCGCGACATAGCGGCTTGCGAGACGGAAACTACCGGACCGCGGCCATCTTCCGAACGGTGCGCTTTGCGTAGATTTGTGCCCAGCACGGTCATGATGCCACCGCCCGGCTACGGTGCAGATCGCCTATCTCATCATGTGTCCAACCAT
>DASWQB010000223.1:0-2389 GCA_036398335.1 Afipia sp.
GCCTCTCGCGCATCTGAAGCGTCTTCGAGCGAAGTGGATACCGGTTCGCGTGAAGAAAACGCGTCAAACTAAAAGATGGAGCCTCACTTCCGATTTGACCGGAAGCGAAAAGGCTCCAAATTCTCCGCTTAGCCTTGCCCGGCTGCGGCGGCGACTTCGGCAGCGAAATCGGATTCCTGCTTTTCGATTCCCTCGCCCAGAGCATAGCGCACAAATCCGGTCACCTTGATAGGCGCGCCGACCTTGCCCTCAGCTTCCTTCACCGCCTGCGCGACGCTCTTCTTGTCGTCGAAGATGAAGGGTTGCTCGAGCAGGCAGACTTCCTTGTAGTAAGTCTTCAGGCCCGATTCGACGATCTTTTCGATCATCGCATCCGGCTTGCCCTGCTGGCGATATTTGTCGGCGAGCACGTCCTTTTCGCGGGCCACGACGACCGGATCGAGGCCGGCCGCATCGAGCGCCTGCGGATTGCTGGATGCGACATGCATCGCGATCTGGCGGCCGAGCGCGGAGAGTTCGTCTTTCTTGCCGGCCGATTCGAGAGCGACGATGACGCCCATCTTGCCGAGACCGTCGAGCACGACATTGTGGATGTAGCTGGCGACAACGCCCTCCTTCACCGACAATTCGGCGGCGCGGCGCAGCGTCATGTTCTCGCCGATGGTGGCGATGGCGTCGGTGACGGCACGCTCGACGGTCACATCGCCGACCTTGGCGGCCAGAATGTTCGTAACGTCCGCGCCAGCCTTGAGCGCGACCTGCGCGATCATCTTGACCAGTCCTTGAAACTGCTCGTTGCGCGCGACGAAATCGGTTTCCGAATTGACCTCAACCACGACGCCCTTGGTGCCTTCGACCAGCGCGCCGATCAGCCCTTCCGCGGCAACGCGGCCAGCCTTCTTGGCGGCCTTCGACAGGCCCTTCTTGCGCAGCCAGTCGACCGCCGCTTCCATATCGCCATTGTTCTCGTTGAGCGCCTGCTTGCAATCCATCATGCCCACGCCGGTCTTCTCGCGCAGATCCTTGACCATCGCCGCTGTAATCGCTGTCATTGGATATTCCTTCGGGATGTATGCCTGTGCTGGCCGTACGGCGAAGCCCATACGAGCTTGGCCGGTAATCGACGCGCAGGATGTACTTAGTTCGGAAATGTCGCGGCCGGATGAACCGGCCGCGAGATTACATATAGGTAGGCCCGGTCTATTCCGCCTCGGCGGTCAGGGCCTTGGACTGGGCGACCCAGCCATCGGCGCGGGCGGGAAGACCGACCTCTTCGCCGATCTTGTGCGCGGTGTCGTGATCGAGTTCAGCCAGCTGCCAAAAGTGGAAGATGCCCAGATCGTTGAACTTCTTCTCGATCGCGCCGGACACGCCGGTGAGCTTCTTGAGGTCGTCGGCCACGCCGCGCGGACCTGCGAGACCCTGGAAGCCGGCAGGCGCCGCTTCGATGGCTTCCGGAACCGGATTGGCCATCGCGCCGATATCGACGCCCGCGCCGCCCTGCGCGCGTGAAATGCCATCGATCACCGCGCGCGCGATAAGATCGCAATACAGCGAGATCGCGCGGCCGGCGTCGTCATTGCCCGGCACCACGTAGGAGATGCCCTTGGGGTCCGAATTGGTATCGACGATCGCCGCCACCGGAATGTTCAGGCGGTTGGCCTCGGCAATCGCGATGTCTTCCTTGTTGGTGTCGATCACGAAAATCAGGTCGGGCAGACCGCCCATGTCCTTGATGCCGCCGAGCGAGCGGTCGAGCTTGTCGCGCTCGCGCTGAAGCGTGAGGCGCTCTTTCTTGGTGTACTGGTTGCCCTCGCCCGAGCCCAGCATCTCTTCCAGCTGGCGCAAACGCTTGATCGAGCCGGACACCGTCTTCCAGTTGGTCAGCGTGCCGCCGAGCCAGCGTGAATTGACGAAATACTGCGCGGAGCGCTTGGCGGCTTCCGCCACGCCGTCCTGCGCCTGACGCTTGGTGCCGACGAACAGCACGCGGCCGCCCCTGGCGACGGTGTCGCTGACAGCCTGCAGCGCGCGGTGAAGCAGCGGCACGGTCTGGGCAAGATCGATGATGTGGATGTTGTTGCGGGCGCCGAAAATGTAGTTGGCCATTTTCGGATTCCAGCGGTGAGACTGGTGGCCAAAGTGAACGCCAGCTTCCAATAGCTGACGCATCGAGAAATCAGGTAACGACATCGTTCAATTCTCCGGTTGGTTCCTCCGGAAGCGTGTGAGCAAAACGGGACCTGCAAGCTGCCTTCGACGTGAAAGACTTTATGTCTTCAACGAAAAAGACTTTGCAGCCCGGTTGCCACCGGACGGCCTTTTAAAGCCATGCTTCCGTGTGAGATGGCGCGCTTATAGCCGCGCGATTCCCGTAAAGCAAGGATTT
>DASWQB010000224.1:0-8057 GCA_036398335.1 Afipia sp.
ATGACCCACCTTACCGTTACCGGTATCGATAAATCCTTTAACGGCACCCCGGTGCTGGCCGGGCAGTCGCTGGACGTGGCGGCGGGGGAGTTTGTCGCCCTGCTGGGACCGTCCGGCTGCGGCAAATCCACCCTGCTGCAAATCATCAACGGCTTATTACCGGCGGATAGCGGGTCGGTAGTGCTCGACGGCGAAGACATCACCGGCCGGCCCGGCAAAGGACGCGGCATGGTATTCCAGGGCTCGGACCTGCTGCCCTGGCGCTCCGCGCTGGATAACGTCGCGTTCGGCCTGGAGCTGATGGGCGTGGCAAAAAAGGAGCGGCTGGCGAGAGCAAGGGAATATCTCGACATGGTGGGATTGCAAGGCTTTTACCATGCCTGGCCGCATCAGCTATCCGGCGGCATGCAGCAACGGGTGGGCATCGCCCGCGCTTTTTGCATCAAGCCGACGCTTTTGATGATGGATGAACCCTTCGGCGCGCTGGATGTGCAGACCCGTGATTTGCTGCAGGACGAACTGCTGCGCATCTGGGAAGCGGAGCCGAAAATGGTGCTGTTCGTCACCCATGGCATCGAGGAAGCCCTCTACCTGGCCGACCGCATCCTGGTCTACAGCAAGCGCCCGGCGCGGGTGCTGGAAGAGATTAAGGTGCCGTTCGAGAGGCCGCGGCGCGATGCCATGAAATGGGATCCGCTTTTTGTACAGCTACGCCAGCATATCAGCGAACTGCTGCGTCATGACCGCAACGATTGAGAGGCTTTGACCCTGATCGACCATGCCATGAGCTTTCAGATATTCGGCACGCTGGAATCCTTCCGGCAGTTTCTCGCGGATGGTCTGCTCGATCACGCGCGCGCCAGCAAAACCGATCAGCGCGCCGGGCTCGGCAATCTGCACGTCGCCCAGCATCGCATAGGACGCGGTGACGCCGCCGGTCGTGGGATTGGTCAGCACCACGATGTAAGGCAGCTTCGCTTCGCGCAGCAACTGGATGGCCACCGTGGTGCGCGGCATCTGCATCAGCGACAAGATGCCTTCCTGCATTCGCGCACCACCTGAAGCTGCGAACATGATGAAGGGCGACTTTTTCTCAAGCGCGAGTTCGAGACCTTTGACGATGGCCTCGCCGGCCGCCATGCCGAGCGAGCCGCCCATGAAATCGAAATCCTGCACGGCGACGACGGCGGGCGTGCCCTCGACGCGGCCATAGCCGACCTTGAGTGCATCGTTCATACCCGTTTTGGCGCGCGCATCCCTGATGCGGTCGGCATATTTGCGCTCGTCGCGGAATTTCAGCGGATCGGCGGCGACATCCGGCAACGCGACATCGAACCAGGTCTCGTTGTCGAAAATCGATTTCAGCCGCGCGGCTGCGCCCATGCGCATATGATAGTTCGAGCCGGGAATGACGAACTGGTTGGCCTCCACATCCTTGTAGAACACAAGCTGTCCGGAATCCGGACACTTGATCCACAAATTCTCCGGCGTCTCGCGCTTGAGGATGCTGCGAATTTTCGGCCGGACAACATTGGTCAACCAGTTCATAAATTTCTCTCCACATCCGCCGCGTTACCAGATGCGACGATCGGACCCTCTCCCCTTGTGGGAGAGGGTGGCAAGCACCCGCGCGAAGCAACGAGCGAGCCGGGTGAGGGTCTTCTAGCGCAGGTCAAAGGTCGATACGACCCCTCACCCGCCTCACCGCATAAATGCGGCTCGGCACCCTCTCCCACAAGGGGCGAGGGAAGGAAAGAAGAAGCTATTCAGCCGCCTGTTTCGCACCGCGCACGCCCTGCGCAAGCGAGGCGACAAAGTCCGCAACTGCGGGAACCGTTTTCGCCGTGGCGCGGCCTTCACTATCCAAAGTTGCACGCAAAACATCGATCAACGCCGAGCCGACCACAGCACCGTTTGCGGCCTGCGCGATGCCGCGCGCGGCTTCCGGGGTGCGGATGCCAAAACCGACACACACTGGCAGCTGCGTATGGCGCTTGATGCGTGTCACCGCGTCCTTGACCTGCGTGGTGTCCGCGCTGGCGGAGCCGGTGATGCCGGTGATCGAGACGTAATAGACAAATCCCGACGTGTTTGCGAGCACGGCAGGCAGGCGCTTGTCGTCCGTCGTCGGTGTCGCGAGACGAATGAAGTTCAATCCTGCTTTCAGCGCCGGCAGACACAACTCGGTGTCTTCTTCCGGCGGCAGGTCCACCACGATCAGGCCATCGACGCCGGCGGACTTGGCATCGACGAGGAATTTATCGACGCCGTAAATATAGATCGGGTTGTAATACCCCATCAGCACGATGGGCGTCGCCGCGTCATCCTTGCGAAAGGCGCGCACGACATCAAGCGTCTTGTGCAGCGTGGTGCCGGCCTTGAGCGCGCGCAGGCCTGCCGCCTGAATCGCGGGACCGTCCGCCATCGGATCGGTGAACGGCATGCCGATCTCGATGATGTCCGCGCCCGCTTTCGGCAGCGCCTTGATGATCGCGAGCGAGGTCTCGATATCGGGATCGCCGCACATCAGGAAGGTGACGAACGCCGCGCGACCTTCCTTTTTCAGCTCCGTGAATCGGGTGTCGATGCGCGTGGTCACGATTTGCGGCCCTTCAAAATCTCGCCGACCTGCGGCACGTCCTTGTCGCCGCGACCTGACAAATTGACTACCATCAGATGATCCTTCGGCCGCTTCGGCGCGAGCTGCAACACCTTTGCGATGGCGTGCGCCGGCTCGAGCGCGGGAATAATGCCCTCCAGACGCGACAGCAACTGGAACGCGTCCAGCGCCTCCTCGTCGGTCGCCGACAAATATGTCACGCGGCCGGTCTCATGCAGCCATGAATGCTCGGGGCCAATTCCGGGATAATCGAGACCCGCCGAGATCGAATGCGCGTCCTGAATCTGGCCGTCATCATCCATCAGGAGATACGTGCGATTGCCGTGCAGGACGCCGGGGCGGCCGCCCGCAATCGACGCGGCATGAAGCTGCGTCAATCCGTGACCCGCCGCCTCAACGCCGAAAATCTCGACACCCGGATCGTCGAGGAACGGATGAAACAATCCCATCGCGTTGGAGCCGCCGCCGATGCAGGCTACAAGCGAATCCGGCAGGCGGCCTTCCGCCTCCTGCATCTGCGCGCGCGTCTCGACGCCGATGATGGACTGGAAGTCGCGCACCATCATCGGGTAGGGATGCGGGCCCGCCACCGTGCCGATGCAGTAGAATGTGTCGGCGACATTGGTGACCCAATCGCGCAGCGCATCGTTCATCGCGTCTTTCAGCGTGCGCGAACCGGACTGCACCGGCACCACCTTCGCGCCCAGCATTTCCATGCGGATCACGTTCGGCTGCTGCCGCTCGACATCGACCGCACCCATATAGACGATGCATTCGAGACCGAAGCGCGCGCACAGCGTGGCGGTCGCGACACCGTGCTGCCCCGCGCCGGTCTCGGCGATGATGCGCTTCTTGCCCATGCGCCGCGCGACCATGATCTGGCCGAGCACATTGTTGACCTTGTGCGAGCCGGTGTGATTCAGCTCCTCGCGCTTCAAATAGATTTTCGCGCCGCCCAGATGCTCGGTGAGGCGCTGCGCGAAATACAAGGGCGACGGCCGGCCGACATAATCCTTCAAATAGCCGTTCATCTCCTTCTGAAATGAAGGATCGGCCTTCGCGTCGGCATAGGCCTTTTCCAGATCGAGGATCAACGGCATCAGCGTTTCGGCTACGAAGCGTCCACCGAAAATGCCGAAATGACCGCGCTCATCCGGACCGGCGCGAAAGGAATTGGGTTTTGCGAGACTCATAACTGCCCTTCGTCATGACCGGATTTATTCCGGCCATCCATGTCTTGCGTTGCGCCACTTTCAACAGACGTGGATGCCGGGCAGGCTAATTTATGCAGCCTGCCTAAAGTTGGCTACAACCCCGGGCATGACGGCTGCCTTAAAATCTTACGCGCGTTCAACATTCAAACACGCTGGAACGGCTTCCGCTTCCCGTGCGGCACGTATGAAGGCGCAGATCATGTCGTTGTCTTTCACGCCGGGCGCGCGTTCGACACCGGAAGATACGTCGACACCCAAAGGCTGTGCGATGCGAATGGCGGCGGCGACATTATCGGCGGTCAGCCCCCCCGACAGCATGAAGGAATGATCGCGCGCGATACCGTCCAGCACATGCCAATCGAATGGCACGCCGAGGCCACCGGGACGTGTCGCATCCTTCGGCGCGCGCGCGTCGAACATGACGCGGTCGGCCACCGAGGCGTAGCCCGGCAAGCCCGTCAGATCGTCCCTGGTTTTGACGCCGATCACCTTCATCACCGGCAGACCGAATTTCTGTTTGATGTCGCGCACACGCGCCACGCTCTCAGTGCCATGCAGTTGCAGCCAGTCGGGACGCAGGGTCTCGGCGATATTGGCCAGCGTCGTGTCATCGGCATCGACGCTCAGCGCAACTTTCAGCGCGCGGCCTTTCACCCGATGGCCGAGTTCACGGGCGCGATCCAGCGTCACATGGCGCGGCGAGGCTTCGAAGAAAACGAACCCGACCATATCCGCGCCGGCGTCCAGAGCCGCATCGAGCGTCTCGGACGTGGACAGACCGCAGATTTTCACGATCAGGGACAAGGCACGTATTCCGCGAAATGAGGGCCGGTTTTCAAATCGGAATATGCGCCCATTGGCTGCGCCTCCGAATAGCCCGCCGGTTCACTTAGCCCGGAGTTCCAGCGGGTCAAGCAGCGAAGGCGCGTTCTACAACGCCGCGCCGCCCTTGTCTTGTCCAATGGTCGCTTGGCCGATGGCCAGCGGGCCCCTCTGATAGGAGCCCGGCGGCGCCACAGGCGTTAACCGGTCGCCGGCCGGGGCCAGCGGAGCAGGCGCGCTCCACCCGGCCAGCTTCTGACGGGCCGCTTGCGCCTCAGCCTCAAAGCGGCGGGCGGCACGGCGCCAGCGGCGCTGCCCGAACCAGACGGCGATTCCACCGGCGATCACGCCGAGCACCGCGGCGGCAATAATCACAATGAACA
Organism: Afipia sp.; assembly: GCA_036398335.1. Taxonomy (GTDB): domain Bacteria; phylum Pseudomonadota; class Alphaproteobacteria; order Rhizobiales; family Xanthobacteraceae; genus Afipia. The sequence goes on from DASWQB010000224.1 coordinate 5,040, forward strand.
GCGGCAAGGTCAGCGCCAGCGATACATCGCTGGAATCAAAGGGATTGAACGACACCGCCACAAGCTGGCGATTGGCCACCGCGAAAGCGAGCAGGATCAGCGCGATCGGCACGATGACGAGGGTTTTGAGAAATTTACCCATCACGATCCTTGTCCGTTGCGGCCAGGAAAGCTCAAATGTCCATTGCGATGGACTGCTAGATGGACTGCGCGGAAATCCGGATCAGGATGCCGCGCCAAGGTCGCCGGAGTCTTCCAGTTCGCCGTCGCGGTTCAGCCGCTCGCGCATTTCCTTGCCCGTCTTGAAGAAGGGCACGCACTTCTGCTCGACCGGCACATGCGCGCCGGTGCGTGGATTGCGGCCCGCACGCGCCGGGCGATGCTTGACCGAGAATGCGCCGAAGCCGCGCAACTCCACACGATCGCCGCGCGCGAGAGCGGCGACGATCTCATCAAGGATCGCATTCACAATATTTTCCACGTCCCTCTGATAGAGGTGCGGATTGTGCTCGGCGATGCGCTGAACCAGTTCGGATTTAATCATCGCGTCAAAGTGCTCATGAAACTTGCAGCATCCATTTCCTTGAAAAAGCCTTGAACTGTCAAGCCGCTAAATCCGGTGGAAGCGGACGAAATCGCGTGACAATCGCTGGAAGTACGGCCTGCGGAATATGACAAAGGCGACTCAAAGGGACTGAAACGCGATTCAGACATTCAGTTTGACGTCGCCGGCTGCCACACCGCGAGCAGTCCTTCGAGGTCGAGACGGTCCGCTGCGGCAACCACACCGGTCTGCTCCAGGCGGCGCGCCATCGACGACAACCCCAGCGCATCGAACGTCACCGAGGCGGCCGCGCGCAGGAATGTCATGTCGCCGAAACGCGGCGTCAGCCTGAAATCGCGCACCGGCAAAGCCGATCCAATCTTCTTTTCCGACACCAGCCACGCCACTGCGGTCTTTTCATCGCCAAGCTCGTCGATCAGCTTCAATCCGACGGCCTGCCGCCCGGTGAACACGCGGCCATCGGCCACGGTTTCCAGATTGCCGCTGTCCATATTGCGCCGTGCCTTCACGAGATCGCGAAACCAAGCGTAGGAATCCTTGACCAGCGAGTCCAGCGCGGCGCGCGCTTCGGGGCTGGTCGGCTCATAGCCGTTCGGAGCCGCCTTCAAAGGCGAGGATTTCACTTCCTCGATCTTGACCCCGACCGTTTTCAGAAGCTCGGTGACATTGGGAATCTGGAACAGCACGCCGATCGATCCGACCAGCGAGGTCTGCTGCGCGATGATGTGGTCGGCCGCAATCGCGGTGATGTAACCACCCGACGCGGCGAGGCCATCGACCACAACGACCAGCGGCTTTTTCGCCTTCAGCCGGGTAAGCGCGTCGTAAAGCTGTTCGGAACCGGCTGTGGTGCCGCCCGGCGAATTGATATGGACGATGACGGCCGCGGCAGAGGATCGTTCCAGACGCTCGAGCGCCTCGACACGGCTCTGGTCACTGCGGATCAATCCCTCGATCCTGACCCGTGCGATTGCATTGGTGCCGGAGATGGCATTGCGCCCGGCTGGCGTTGCCAGCACGCCGACGGTCACGACGGCGGCGATCACGGCCAGCGCGGCAACAACGCGCCAGAAGGTCAGCTTGCGCCGGATCCGGCGGCGATCGACGATGACATCGGATTCAAACGACATTCAATTCTCCAGCGGCTCGATCCGCACGGTGCCGTTGTGTCGGCTTAGCGTTGAGATGAGGTGACTTCATTACATCAATTGCGACCCAATTTGAAGAAAACAACTTTTTGAACGGGACGGGAAATGCACAACAAGGCCGCAAGAAGACCCGCGAGAACACCCCCAAGACAGATCCCAAGACAGATCACAAGACACCTTGCATGAAAAAAGGGCCCCGGAAATCTCCGGAGCCCTTCTCCTCATCATGAGGCGAGGCCTCTTGAGGATATTGCTTACTTGTCGCGCTTCTTGAGCGCCGTGCCGAGAATATCGCCCAGCGTCGCGCCCGAATCGGCCGAACCGTATTGCGCCATGGCTTCCTTCTCCTCGGCGACTTCCAGCGCCTTGATCGACACCTGCACCTTGCGGGCTTTCTTGTCGAACTGGATGACGCGGGCATCAACCTTCTCGCCGACGGCGAAACGCTCGGCGCGCTGATCGTCACGATCACGCGCGAGTTCCGAACGCTTGATGAAGGTGGTGAAGTCGGTGCCCTGGATCTGCACCTCGATGCCGGTGTCCTTCACTTCGAGGATTTCGCAAGTGACGACGGCGCCCTTCTTGACGTCGCCCGGCTCGGCGAACGGATCGCCTTCAAGCTGCTTGACGCCGAGCGAGATGCGCTCCTTCTCGACATCCACATCGAGAACGATCGCCTTGACGATATCGCCCTTCTTGAAGTTGTCGATGACCTGCTCGCCCGGCTGTTTCCAGTCGAGATCGGACAGATGCACCATGCCGTCGACGTCGCCTTCGAGGCCCAGAAACAGACCGAACTCGGTCTTGTTCTTGACTTCGCCTTCGACAGTCGAGCCCACCGGGAACTTCTCGATGAAAACTTCCCACGGATTGCGCATGGTCTGCTTGAGACCGAGCGAAATGCGGCGCTTGGACGAATCGACCTCGAGCACCTGCACTTCGACTTCCTGCGACGTGGAGACGATCTTGCCGGGATGCATGTTCTTCTTGGTCCACGACATTTCCGAGACGTGGATCAGGCCTTCGATGCCCGGCTCCAGTTCGACGAACGCGCCGTAGTCGGTGATGTTGGTGACGCGGCCGGTGAAGCGCGAGTTCAGCGGATACTTCGCCTCGATGCCCTGCCACGGATCGTCCAGCAGCTGCTTCATGCCGAGCGAGATACGGTGGGTCTCGTGGTTGATCTTGATGATCTTCACCTTGACCGTCTGGCCGATGGTGAGCACTTCGGTCGGATGGTTGACGCGGCGCCATGCGATGTCGGTGACATGCAGCAGGCCGTCAATGCCGCCGAGATCAACGAAC
>DASWQB010000225.1:0-3972 GCA_036398335.1 Afipia sp.
GGCTTTGGGTGATGGACCAAGCGCGGACTCGTTAGCGGACAATTTGAATACTCGCCCACTCAGCCCCGCACCGCTTTTACCGGGAACGTATGGTGCGATATCGAGAATGCCGGGTTTCGGAATGGGACGTGACATTGAAGACAATTCCAGATCGTTTGTTATGAAAGGGTCAGGCCTTGACGGCGTTTTTCGCGTCCACCGTATAGCGTGCCGCATGGCCGCCGACGAGGGCAGATGCGCGGATAGATCCGCCTGCGGCGGCGAGCACAGATGCAATTTTGTCGATGCCGCTGCCTGATACCGATGCCAACAGCGCCGCACCGCCTGAAGCCGTATCAGGAACGACGATGATCTCTGCCAGCGGCGAGACGGCATGCGCGGCATCCGCGCTCCAGCCCGAGACATGGAGGCTCCACATCTCCACTTCCGTCACCATCGCATCTAAGGCGACACGGGAGATGACAAAGACCGGCAGAGCGGCGGGATGATCGGCGCGCTCGACGAATGGCAGCCGTGCAATGATTTTCGGTGCATCTTGTCGCTCGAGTGCGGTCCACCACGCCGTTTGGCTGCTGGTGGCGGACACCAGCGCCAGATCGCCACGCGAATTCGCAACCGCCTCCACAGCCGCCGCCGCGCTGAAATGCGACAGGAACGGCACGATGAAGCCGAAATGAAAGCGTGCGGCATCCCGCATCGCGGATTCGCCCGATGACAAATCCGCATGAACGGAAAACGGCGCCTGGACGTATGTGAAAGTCGAAATGATGACGCGCCAGATGCTCTCGACCGTATCGAGCGGCAGGATGCCGCGATGGCGCGTCACCAGGCGGCGCATCATGTCCGCCTCGCGCGCCGGGCGGAACGCTGAGCCGACTTCCTGCGTCTGCTTCACCGAAATCAGGCGGTCGATGATGTCGCCGCGCTGCATCAGGAGGCGATGCACTTGTTCATCGATGGTGTCGATCTCGTGGCGAAGATCTTGCAGCGAAGGTGTGGGATTTGACGTATTCGACATTGGACAGCTTCCAAAATAGCGGCCTTGATTAGGAAAGACGGCGCCGAAATGCAAAGAAAACCTTTAACTTAAACGTCATCCAGTACGGCTTCGAGCGTGCCGCTGCCTTGACGGGCACGCCTCGCAGGATTAGCTTTTATTTGTTCCGTGGTCATTTGAGCCGGCCGGCTTGCAGCCACGTTAAAAAACTCGCTAAACAGGCCGGGGACACGTGGATCCCGGCCGAACAATTTGTTCAGTCCGGTTTTTTTGGGCCTGATGGTCTGGAGATGCGATGTCCGAGGTTGCCAAGCAAGCTGGCACGTCCGCGCAGTCGGCAAAAAGAAAGAAAACGCGAAGCGAAGAACGCGCACGCGAGGCGGATCATCCCTCGTCGCTGGTTGCTGCGTTCGGCGCAGACAAGCCGCTGCATCTGGATTGCGGCGTCGATCTCGCGCCGTTTCAGGTCGCCTATCAAACCTACGGCACGTTGAATGCCGACCGCTCTAACGCGATCCTGATCTGCCATGCGCTGACCGGCGATCAGCATGTCGCCAATATTCATCCCGTCACCGGCAAGGGCGGTTGGTGGCAGACGCTGGTCGGGCCCGGCAAGCCGGTCGATACCGAGCGTTATTTCGTGATTTGCTCGAATGTCGTCGGGGGCTGCATGGGTTCGACCGGCCCGTCGTCGACAAATCCGGAGACCGGCAAACCGTGGGGCCTTGATTTTCCTGTCATCACAATTCCGGACATGGTCCGTGCGCAGACGATGCTGATCGATCATCTCGGCATCCACAAACTGTTTGCCGTGGTCGGCGGCTCGATGGGCGGCATGCAGGCGCTGCAATGGGCAGCTGCCTATCCCGAGCGCGTGTTTTCGACGTTGGCGATCGCGTGCAGCACGCGCCATTCGGCGCAAAACATTGCGTTCCACGAGCTTGGCCGTCAGGCCGTCATGGCCGATCCGGATTGGCGCGGCGGACGCTATTTCGAGGAAGGCACTCATCCGCGCCGCGGCCTCGGCGTTGCGCGCATGGCCGCGCATATCACCTATCTTTCGGACGCGGCGTTGCATCGTAAATTCGGTCGGCGTCTGCAGGACCGCGCGGTGCCGACATTCTCTTTTGATGCCGATTTCGAGGTTGAAAGCTATCTGCGCCATCAAGGCTTGTCTTTTGTTGAGCGCTTCGACGCCAATTCCTATCTCTATCTGACGCGTGCGATGGATTATTTCGATGTGGCCGCCGACCATGACGGCGTGCTGGCGGAAGCCTATCGCGGCACCACGACGCGGTTTTGCCTTGTCGCCTTCACCAGCGACTGGCTGTTTCCGACCTCCGAATCGCGCGATGTCGTGCATGCACTTAATGCCACCAGCGCGCGTGTGTCATTCGCGGAGATCACGACCGATAAAGGCCACGACGCGTTCCTGCTCGATGAGCCGGAATTCGTCGCGATCTCCCGCGCATTCCTGGAGTCCGCAGCGCATGCGCACGGCCTGACTTCGGCGGTTCGCTGATATGGGTGTTTGTTGACATGACGGTTCAGGAAACCTTTCGTCCGACAGCGATCTTGCCGAAAATCGGCGAGTCGCGGGGCGACCATCTGCTGGTGGCTGACATGGTCGATCCGGGCTCGCGCGTGCTGGACGTCGGTTGCGGCGAAGGCGATCTTTTACGATTGCTGGAGAGTCGCGGTGTCGATGGCCGTGGCATTGAGCTGTCGCGCGAGGGCGTGAACAGCTGCGTGAGCAAAGGCCTTGCCGTGATTCAGGGCGACGCCGACACCGACCTGACTTATTATCCCGACGATGCGTTCGATTATGTGATCCTCTCGCAGACATTGCAGGCGACACGGCAGCCGCGGGTCGTGCTGGAAAATCTTCTGCGTATCGGCAGCCGCGCCATCGTCTCGTTTCCGAATTTCGGTCATTGGAAAATGCGTCTCCAGTTGCTGATGAAGGGCCAGATGCCGCGCACCGAGAATTTGCCGGCGACCTGGTACGACACTCCCAACATTCATTTTTGCACCATCAAGGATTTCGTGCAGCTCTGCGACGAGATCAACGTCAAGATGGAACGTGCGGTCGCGCTCGATCTTTATGGGCGTCCATTGCGACTGCACGCGCCCTGGTGGTTCTGGAATATGTTCGGCGAGCAGGGGGTCTTTCTGCTCAGCCGCCGCGATCGGAATTCGTGATCGCCCAATCGGGGCATAAATTAAGAATATCGGCCTAAATCGGGCACTTCTTGCCACGAAATGACCTTGCATTGAAGCGCGGTGAATGGCTGCCATGCGTCCGTCGCGCCGTTTTCTCGCCACATCCAGTTCGTTACACGCCCGTCCGAATGTCGAACCTCGCTTTGGTTCGATGGGAATGGGGGTGTCACGAAGGATGAATGGATGACTCTATCGACTAGCGTATTTTCGTTGCGGCGGCTTAGTGCCGTTGCTCTTTGTTCGGTTGCCGTTGTTGCACTTGCATCGCCTGCTTCGGCAAGGCCCCGGCATCATCACCACGGATATCATCATCACAATCATCACTCCCGTCATTATGCCCGCCAAGCTGCGGGCTGGGATGCGTTTGCCGAGGCCGCGAGCGATTCGCGCGTTGCCAACGCCAACGCGTCAATGGGCTCGACGTCGGCAGCCTTTGGAGGATCGTTCGGATCATCCAATGTGGTGGACGCAGCACGTCAGTATATCGGCGGCAATCCCACCGGCCGCTCACGGCTGTGGTGCGCCCGCTTCATGAACATGGTTCTGCAACGCAGCGGCTATCACGGCACCGGCTCGGACATGGCGAGTTCGTTCGCGGGGTACGGCCAGCGTATCTCCGGCCCGCAGGTCGGCGCCATCGCAGTCATGAGTCGCCGCGGCGGCGGACATGTTGGGATTGTCAGCGGCATCGATGGGAGTGGCAATCCGATCGTGATCTCCGGCAACCACGGCCATCGCGTCGCGGAATCGGT
>DASWQB010000226.1:0-6905 GCA_036398335.1 Afipia sp.
CACGCAGCCGATGATCGGCTTGCCGTCCGGGCTGGAGCGGGTGCGGTGGAAAGAATCCGCAAGCTCGCCGCAACCGGCGACCACGCCGAGAATTTTCGCGCCGCGCGCGGTGGCGGCCTCGAGGCTCTCCAGCACCAGCGCCCCGGCGCCTTCCGCCATCACGAAACCGTCGCGATTCTTGGCGAACGGACGCACCGCCTTGTGCGGTGGATCGTTGTGTGTCGACAGCGCCGACAACAAAGAGAAACGGATCAGCGATTCAGGATTGACCGAACCGTCGGTGGCAACGCACAGCGCCGCGTCGGTTTCGCCGCGCCGGATCGCCTCGACGCCGAGCTGGATCGCGGTCGCGCCGGACGCGCAGGCCGTGGACAGCGAGATCGGCGAGCCTTTGGTGCCGAATTTTTCGGAGATGTAATCGGCGACCGAGCCGAACACAAAACGATGATGGAATCCTGCATGCGTGCCGCCGCCGCTCATCTTGAGCATGGAATCGTAATTGATGCCGCTGGTCGCGCCGGTGGCCCGCGCGATTTCCTGACGCGCGAACCATTCGACCTCGACAGGGGCGACCGCCATGAACAGCGGGCCGGGAAAATCACCCTTGCTGCCGATGGAGGATTGCGCAACCGCCTCTTCGGCGGCGAGGTCGGCGAGTCTGTCGGACAATTCGGTGGACGAAAACGGCTCCAGCGGAATGAAATCGACGGCACCGGCCATCGTGGTTTTCAATCCATCGGTCGGAAAGCGGGTGATGGTGCGGATGCCGGATTCGCCGGCGGTCAGCTTTTTCCAGTTGTCTTCCTTACCGGCGCCAAGCGAGGTGACGACTCCCATTCCGGTGACGACGACGATGGGTCTGCCGAATTTGTCTGTGGTGGACATCGTCTCGTTCCCCGTTTGCTGTCGTCTCAAGTCAATCGTCTTGAGTCTGTCGTCTGGTGTCGGCGTGCTGCGTCAGCTTGCGGCCGATTCCAGCAGCGCCATGCCTTCGCCGCGCCAGTGACCGGCCGCGATCACAACAATCTGGGTGGGCGGCTTCGTCATTTCAATCTCCACACCCGCAGAATCGTGCGGCGGAAACAGCGCCCCTTTGGAGATCGACAGAGCGGCCAGCGCAAGTCCGATCGGGAATTGTGCTTCCATTACATGACCGAACGCCGTGCCGGTCGCGCGGACCGGAGTGTCGCTGTGGGATTTCAGAAATGCGCGCTCTTGCGCGGTGACATCGGCCGCGCCGGTTGCTCCGGTGATGATCGCCTGTACGGCGTTCTTGATGCCGAGCTTGCTCCATAATTTTTCGAGCGTTGCTTTGACGGCACCGCTTTCGCGGCGACGGGAGTGGTCGGCGACCACATGGGTCAGCCGCGCGAAAGGCTTGGCCCCGCGCGCCAACGCATGTTCTTTCGATTCGATCACCAGAAACGCGCCGCCGGAGGAGAGCGCAAATCCGCTATGCGCATCGGTGCGCTCCCAAACCGGGACGTATTTGTCTTTCAGATTAAATCCGCCGAACTCGTAAAGCATCAGCAGATCTTTGCGCTCGCCATTATGTGCGGCGCCGACCAGTGCGATGTCGCTCTGACCCCCGGCGATGCGCGCAAGCGCGATGCGCACCGCATCCACGCTGGCGGCTTCCTCGCCCATGAAGGTGCGCGATGAACCTGTGACGCCGTGAACGATGGCGATGTTGCCCGCGAGCAAATTCGAAAGCTGTGCCAGGAACAGCGTCGGGCGCAGGCCGTTCATCAAAAGTTCGTTGAGCAGGCCGGGGTTGGAATTGCCCTGCGCCTGCGCGTTGAGCACGGACGAGTCGACATCGAGATCGCGCTCGCCGCCGCCTGCGGCCACGATCATGTCCATGCGCGAGAGGATTTCGCTGTTGCCCTTGACGCCGGCGGATTCCAGAGCGAGGCCGGCCGCATAGGTGCCGATGCGCTGCCATGCCTCCATCTGGCGCTGATCGCCCTTCTTCGGAATCTGCGCGTCGAAATTGACCTTCGCCATCGGATGAACGACGTAAGGCGCGTAGGTGGTCTCGTCAGCATTGACGCGCTTTGCGACGAGCGCATCCCAGTGCTGGTCGAGGCCCTCGCCAAGCGACGAGGCGAGGCCGATGCCGGTGATCCACGCCTCGCGCGGCGTGTTGCTGTGAGTCATGAAACGGCCTGCTGGTAAAAACCGATCCGCTTGGCGACGGCTTCCATATGCCCGCGCAGATCGGCGTTCGGAAACGCGGTATGGCGGAAGGTGAGGGTGGCGTTACATTTCAGCTTACCACCGGCGCTGATCTTCGCCTCGGTGACGGCAAAACCCGAGCCGTCATGGACCATGTTGGCCTCGATGGTGAGCACTTCGCCGGGCGTGACGAAGTCGCGCATCTTGGCTTCTTTCACCGCAGCTAGAAACGGCATGCGTTCGAATTTGAGCAACGCGATCAGAAGCCAGCCGGAGCTTTGCGCCATGGCCTCGATCAACAGCACGCCCGGCATCAAGGGATGGCCGGGAAAGTGCCCTTCGAAAATCGTGCTTTCGCCGGGGACCTGCGCCTCGACGCTGATCGTGCGTTTCTGGACATCCATGGCGAGGATGCGGTCGATGAGCTGAAAATATTCGAGGCGCATGGCGGGGCGTCATGCGCCCTTGGCGGCGACCAATTCGTCGATTCGCGCGCTGAGGTTTTTCAGGACAAAATACTGCTCGGTGGTCGCCTTGCCGTCGTTGACCTCCTGGGTCCATTTTTCCAGCGGCAGTTTGATGCCGAACGCCTTGTCGATCGCGAAGGCGATGTCGAGGAAGTCCAGACTGTCGATGCCCAGATCGTCGATGGCGTGGCTTTCCGGCGTGATGGTGTCACGCGGGATGTCGCACGTTTCCGCAATGATCGTGGCGACTTGATCGAAGGTTGTCGACATTCGCTTAAGCCTTTGAATTATCTTGAATTATGCCATGGTTGGCATGGGAAATGGGTCGCGGCGGCAAAACCCTTGCCAGCCCTGCCCGGGGGTCAATGCCCGTATATCGGAGCAGGGCGTCCAGTTCAATGGCGCTGTCAGGCTGCTCTCTCGCCCTTTGGCGGCAGGCTTTCACCGGTGCTTTGGAGCGCCGGTCCCGCGTGTCGTCAGCCATGAGGCGTGTTGCCGGAGATGCCCGAGCAATCGCGTAGTCCCATCGCCACGCAATCCTGCACCTGGCGCATATGATTGAGGCTGGTGGCAAGCCAGACGCCGAGGGCCGTCAGGAACACAGCGAAAAGGGCTGCGGCCAAATTGGCGATTTGCCGCCGGCGGTGAGCCTCCTCGCGGTTCTGCGTATCCGGCTGTCCTTCGCGTGCGGTCTCTTTGGATCGCACAATGTGCTGCTCCGCCGGACGCGGACGAAACTGCACCACGCGATTGTCATCGTCGGTCGGTTGCGGTTTTTGTTTCAACATCGGATGCGATTCACCAGTTTCGTGGATGTGTAGCATACCGCCCTCGCGCGGTCCCATGCGAGTCGTGCAAACCTCGTCGGCGGCCAGTAGCGCTCGATTTTGTGACCGCCTTCGTTTCGCGAACGGAATAGAGTTTGGAACTCGCGGGGGCTCCGCTCAAAATCCTGCCAGTCAGCGGGCCCTCTTGTCCGGATATTTTTGGAGATTTCAATCATGGCCAATATTCGAGAACCTCTGATCAAGCCGGTTTCCATCCTGTCGCTGCGCCCGACGCAGATGACGGTCGGCATGCAGGAGGTCAAGGAAAAGCGCAAACGCTGGCGCAAGCACGCCGACAAGAAGAAAGCCGAACTTCTCGGCAAGCACATGATCCCGGTGGTGGTCGGCCCCGATAAACGCAACTATGTCATCGACCATCATCATCTTGCGCGCGCGCTGCATGAAGAAGGCGAAAAGGACATTCTGGTGTCGGTGGTCGCCGACCTGACCATGGTCGATCCCAAAGCCTTCTGGGTCGTGCTCGACAATCACCGCTGGGTCTATCCCTACGACGCCAAGGGCGAGCGGCGTCACTACGCCGATTTGCCGAAAGATGTTCGCGGGTTGAAGGACGATCCGTTCCGCAGTCTTGCAGGAGAACTGAGGCGGGTCGGCGGCTTCGCCAAGGACACCACCCCGTTCAGCGAATTTCTGTGGGCCGATTTTCTGCGTCGGCGGCTGTCGCGGAAAATGGTCGATGCCGATTACGCAGAGGCAATGGAAAAGGCGCTGTCGCTCGGCAAGAGCAAGGATGCGATCTATCTGCCCGGTTGGTGCGGCCCCGCCGCCGACGATTGAGCGGAGTTCATTCCGGCGGCGTGATTGGCTTTGGGTCCGGCGATGACGCTTTCGATGTCTTCGTGTCCAGAAGATTTCGCAGCCGCCGCTCCGTCGGACCGCCGAAAACCAGCAGCAAGAATGCGATTGCCAATGCAACCGCAACCAGCCGCCATTGTCCCGCGCCGCAGACAATGCCGATGCAGGCGGTGAACCATACGCAGGCGGCGCTGGTGAGGCCGTGCACCTTGCCGTGCTCGCTGATGTGGACGATGACGCCAGCGCCGAGAAACCCCACACCTGCAAGGATGCCCTGAATCACGCGGCTGGTGCCGTCGGAAAAATGTCCGGGCTCAATCGGCTGCGGATTGGCCAGAGAGACTACGAGCGCGGTGGCAAGGCCGACGAGGCCGAGCGTACGAATCCCGATCGGCTTGCCGTGCAAATCGCGGTTGAGGCCGATCGCGCCGCTGGCCAGCGTCGCAATGCCAAGGCGCAATAATATCTCGCTCCAGTCGAGCAAAGCCAAACTCTCTTATGTGCGGGGCACGCGCCCCATCATGTAGAACTCGTCATTGGGCCGCATGTTGGTCACGCTCGCGACGCGGTTGGATAGCGCGAAGAACGCCGCAACCGACGCGATATCCCAGATGTCGTCGTCGCTGAAACCATGCGCACGCAGTTCGCTGAAATCGTCTTCGCCGGTTTCGTAAGCGCGCTCGCACACCTTGAGCGCGAAATCCAGCATCGCCTTCTGGCGCGGCGTGATGTCGGCCTTGCGGTAGTTGTTGGCGATCTGATCGGCTATCAGCGGATTCTTCGCCCGGATTCGAAGGATCGCGCCATGCGCCACCACGCAATAATGACACTGGTTGGCGCTCGACGTCGCGACCACGATCATCTCCCGCTCCGCTTTGGTGAGGCCGCCGTCCTTTTCCATCAGCGCGTCATTGTAGGCAAAGAACGCGCGGAATTCGTCGGGCCGGTGCGCCAGCGCGAGAAACACGTTCGGCACGAAGCCGGATTTCTCCTGCACGGCGAGGATGTGCGTGCGGATATCATCCGGCAGCGCGCCGAGCGAGGGGACGGGAAAGCGGCTGATCGGGATGTCGGTCATGGAATGTCCGCGGGAAGTAATGCGGCGCGATCCTAAAGCATGATGCCGAAAAGTGCGAAGCGATTTCGCAAAACTCAGCGCAGCGGCTTTTTCAGCAGCGAAAAGCGGTCCGGGTCGAGGCCGAGCGAGGGCTGGAGCATCGGTGCGTCGACCGTGCGCTGCAACGGCCGGTCGCCGAGCCTTTCGGCGAAGCGGTCGCTGACATGCGGATCGTTTGGAGCATCGCGGTGCGTGGTGGCGCCGCGCCAGCGCTCCAGGACCGAGTTGACGAACTGGATGTCGAAGCCGCCATGCATTGACGGAGAGGTGGCGGTGGTCGCCTCGCTGCGCGGCAATTGATGTGGCGGCACTTCCTTGAAGCGCAGCCGTGTCGGCAGCGCGACGCCCTCGCCGAACGCGAGGACTTCGCGGGTGCCGAGCGAGGGCACGAACGACAGAAGATTCGCCGCAGCGTCCGATACCGCCGAGCGCAGGAATGCCTGGTCGCGCTCGTTGGCGAGACGCATTGCGAACAGCGTGTTGCACTGGGACAGGATCGTGGCGTCGAGTTCGGCGGGGCGCTGGGTGACGAGGCCGAGATAGACGCCGTATTTGCGGCCTTCCTTGGCGATACGCGAGACAGCCTTGCGCGTCGGGCCAAAGCCGATGGTCCTGTCGGCGGAGGCATAGCGATGCGCTTCCTCGCACACGAACAGCATCGGTGAGGCGCCGTCGCTCCACAGGCCGAAATCGAATGCCATGCGGCACAAGACCGATACCACCGAATCGACGACGTCGGCGGGAAAGCCGGCCAGTTGCATGATCGTCATCGGCTTGCCATTGGCGGGCAGGCGGAACAGATAGGAGATGACATCCGCCATGGTGTCGCCGCCGACATTGGCGTTCTCGAACATGAAGGCATAGCGCGCGTCGTTCTTCACGGTCTCGATGCGAGAGATCAGCTTGTGATAGACGATGCGCGAGGAGCGGTTTTCCAATTTGCCCATGCGCTCGTCGATCAATGCGATCAGGTCCACGAGGCGATAGGGCACCGGAGTATCGACGGTGAAGCCGGTCGTTCGCGGCTCGGCGCGCTTCAGGCCGGAACGATCGCCGCTCTGGTATTGGGTGTAGATCGCCTTCGCGATCGGAATGACGTCGGACAGAACTTCGAGTTCGTCGGGAACGCCGGGCCGGCCGCCGAAGAACACGTCGACGATCTCCTCGAAATTGAACAGCCAGAACGGCAGCTTCAGATTGCGCGGATTGAGGACCAGCGCACTGTCGCCGAAGCTGCGGCCGTATTCGTTGTGCACGTCGAGAAGGAAGACACGCAGGTTGGGCCGCGCGCGCAGGATTTCGTTCAGCAGCAGCGATACGCCGCTGGATTTGCCCACGCCGGTGGAGCCAAGCAAGGCGAAATGCTTGTTGAGCATTTCCTCGACATCGACATAGGCGATGATGGAGGGATCTTGCTGCAAGGTGCCGACATTGATCTGGTCCTTGCCGGACGGCGCATAAACCGTGCGCAATTGCTGGTTGCTCAGCACCTCCACCGCA
>DASWQB010000227.1:0-1877 GCA_036398335.1 Afipia sp.
CGCAAACGCCTTGAATAAAAAACGGCGCCCGAAGGCGCCGTTTTGTTTTCGTCGCAAACTATTTTTAGTGCGCGGTCAGGCCACCGGCGGCTTCATCCGCCGCAGCGTCCGGTTTCACCGGCAGCTTGGTGTCCTCTTCCCAGACGATCGGCACCAAGGGCCGAACGAGCGCTTTAGCCAGCACTTCATCCATACGCTGAACCGGGATGATCTCCATGCCGCCCTTGATGGCGTCGGAAATCTCGGTCAGGTCCTTGGCGTTGTCCTCGGGGATGAAGACCGTCTTGATGCCACCACGTCCGGCCGCAAGCAGTTTCTCCTTCAGACCGCCGATCGGCAGCACCCTGCCCCGCAACGTGATCTCGCCAGTCATGGCGACATCATGCCGGATCGGGATGCCGGTCAGCACCGAGACGATGGCTGTCGTCATCGCAACACCGGCGGACGGGCCGTCCTTCGGCGTCGCGCCTTCCGGCACGTGGACGTGAATGTCACGGCGTTCGAACAAAGGCGGCTCGATGCCGTAATTGATCGCCCGCGAGCGGACATAAGACGCCGCCGCAGAGATCGATTCCTTCATCACGTCGCGCAGATTGCCCGTCACTGTCATGCGGCCCTTGCCGGGCATCATCACAGACTCAATCGTGAGCAGCTCACCGCCGACATCGGTCCAGGCCAGACCTGTCACGACACCGACCTGATCGTCGCTCTCGATCTCGCCGTAACGGTACTTCGGCACGCCGAGGAATTCCTCGACAACCGCCTCCGTCACCTTCACCGACTTCTTCTTCGAGATCATCAGCTCCTTCACCGCCTTGCGGGCCAGTGTTGAAAGCTCACGCTCGAGGTTACGCACACCCGCTTCGCGGGTGTAGCGGCGGATCATGAACAGCAGCGCCTCGTCGTCGATCGAGAACTCTTTCGAGGTCAGACCGTGCTTTCCGACCGAGTTCGGGATGAGATGCTTGCGGGCAATCTCGACCTTCTCGTTCTCGGTGTAGCCGGCGATCCGGATGATCTCCATGCGGTCCATCAAGGGCCCGGGGATATTGAGCGTATTCGCGGTCGTGATGAACATCACGTTCGACAGATCGTAGTCCACTTCCAGATAGTGATCGGCAAACGTCGCATTCTGCTCGGGGTCCAAAACCTCAAGCAAAGCCGATGACGGATCGCCGCGGAAATCGGCGCCCATCTTGTCGATCTCGTCCAAGAGGAACAGCGGGTTCGAGGTCTTCGCCTTGCGCATCGACTGGATGATCTTGCCGGGCATCGAGCCGATATAGGTGCGGCGGTGTCCGCGGATTTCCGCTTCATCCCGCACGCCGCCCAGCGACACGCGCACGAATTCGCGTCCCGTGGCTTTGGCGATGCTCTTGCCAAGCGAGGTCTTGCCGACACCCGGAGGGCCGACAAGGCACAGGATCGGACCGGTCAGCTTGTTGGCGCGGGACTGCACGGCGAGATACTCGACGATGCGGTCCTTGACCTTCTCCAAGCCATAGTGATCCGAATCCAGCACAGCCTGCGCGGCGGCGAGGTCCTTCTTGACCTTGGACTTCTTGCCCCATGGAATCGACAACAGCCAGTCGAGATAGTTGCGCACGACCGTGGCCTCGGCGGACATCGGAGACATCTGCCGCAGCTTCTTAAGTTCGTGCGTCGCCTTCTCGCGAGCTTCCTTCGAGAGCTTGGTCTTGGCGATCTTCTCTTCCAGATCGGCCAGCTCGTCGCGGCCTTCGTCGTCGCCGAGCTCCTTCTGGATCGCCTTCATCTGCTCGTTGAGGTAATACTCGCGCTGGGTCTTCTCCATCTGGCGCTTGACGCGCGAGCGGATCTTCTTCTCGACCTGCAGCACCGAGATTTCGCTCTCCATC
>DASWQB010000228.1:0-4705 GCA_036398335.1 Afipia sp.
CGACGCCGAGATTCATCGCGATCTCGATGGTCTCGTCGAACTTCGCCGAAGCGCGTTCCTTCACCAGCTTGACGGCGTCGGTGATTGGATAGAGCTTTTCGCGGTCGATGCCTTCGCGAGCCTTCGCGAGTTTCTTGCCAATTGCCATGACCGTTACCCCGCCACTTGCAGACCCATCGAGCGGGCAGAGCCCTCCACCATCTTCATGGCAGCTTCGACGGAGTCACAGTTGAGATCCTTCATCTTTTTCTCGGCGATCTCGCGGATTTGCGCGGAGGTCACCTTGCCGGCCGAATCGCGGCCCGGCAGCTTCGATCCGGACTGGATCTTGGCCGCCTGCTTGAGGAAGAAGGACATTGGCGGCGTCTTCATTTCGAACGTGAAGGAGCGATCCGCGTAAATGGTGATGACCACCGGGATCGGGGTGTTCTTTTCTTCCTTCGCGGTCTGCGCGTTGAACGCCTTGCAGAATTCCATGATGTTGAGACCGCGCTGACCAAGCGCGGGACCGATCGGTGGCGACGGATTCGCCGCACCGGCCGGCACCTGAAGTTTCAGGTATCCGGTCACTTTCTTCGCCATGTTGCACTCCTCGATGAGTCCGGATCATCCGGACTTTCCTAAGGACCGTGGTGCGGTTCGACGAGATGACTGGCGATCATCCCCCTCCTCCCACGGCATTCCACAACGGCTTTCGCCGTTTCTCTCGCTTCATCCTTCGAGGCTCGCCGCAAGCGGCTCGCACCTCAGGATGACGCGAAACTCGTATCCGACATCCTGAGGTGCCCGAGCAAAGCGAGGGCCTCGAAGGAGGACGGAAGCACTCAGACCTTCTCAACCTGAGTGAATTCCAGTTCGACCGGCGTCGCGCGTCCGAAGATCGACACCGCGACCTTCACGCGCGAACGCGCCTCGTCGATTTCCTCGACCACGCCGGAGAACGAGGCGAACGGGCCATCGGCCACGCGCACGTTCTCGCCGACCTCGAACGACACCGACGCCTTCGGCCGCTCCACGCCCTCCTGCACCTGATGCAGGATGCGCATGGCCTCGGCTTCGGTGATCGGCTGCGGCTTGTTTTCCGCGCCGAGAAAACCCGTCACCTTCGGCGTGTTCTTGATGAGATGAAACGCCTCGTCGGTCAGGTTCATCTTCACCAGCACATAGCCAGGGAAAAACTTGCGCTCCGCATCGACCTTGCGGCCGCGGCGCACCTCGGTGACCTTTTCGGTCGGCACCAGAATCTGTTCGAACAGCTCCTCGAGCCCACGCTGCTTGGCCTGCTCGCGAATGGATTCGGAGACCTTCTTTTCGAAGTTCGAATAGGCGTGAACGATATACCAGCGCATGCTCATGAGATCGGGACCGTCAGGCGTTAACGCCAAGAATGAATGTGATCAGCACGCGGATCAGCTGATCGGCAACGAAAAAGAAAACCGACGCCACGAAGACCAGGACAAACACCATGATGGTGGTAATCAGGGTCTCACGCCGGGTCGGCCAGACCACCTTGGCGGTCTCGGCGCGCACCTCCTGCAAGAATTTGAACGGGCTGGTCGCCATCGCCTGTATCCAGTCAATTGCCGCGCGAATGAAACTTGAAAAACCGGACAGCCCTCTTGAGCGCCCAACCTCTTTTGAAGGATGAGCCGCCACAACGAAGAGCGGGCTCGATTGTCCGGGAATTTAAAGCCGCGCCGGAAGTCCGTCAAACGGGCCGGCAGCGAGTGCCGTGTCGTACGTCAGGACGGCCGCCGGGTCAAGGCATGGGACTGGCAGGAAGGGCTAAAATAGTGCCCGATCCTGGCAGGAGCGGCAGGGCTCGAACCTGCGACCCTCGGTTTTGGAGACCGATGCTCTACCAACTGAGCTACGCTCCTAGGAGCCGCTTCTATAGCGAACCCTTTTGACGCCGTCACGCCCCCTCGCGCGGTTTTTGTGGAACTCATAAGCGGCAAAAGCCTTGCCTTGACTTGACGTCGGCAGGCTTTCTAATGCGCCATTCCACATATGACAGCGATCAGAGGTCAGAACGCGGCGTGAGACGATTCTCTTTCATCCGCCGCTTGTCCCTCACCCAACGCCTTCTGGCCTTGACGCTGGTGGCCTCATTGCCGGGCATCGCTGCGCTGGCCTATTCCTCGCTCGATCTGCGCAACACCCGCTACAACGAAGTGCGCGCCGACGCGCTTCGCAACGCGTTTTTCGTGGTGTCCGAGATCGATCAAATATTCAACGGCATCGAAGGCGCGCTGCATGCGGTGTCGCAAGCCAGCGAAATCCGCTCCGGCGACCCGAAGGTTTGCGCGGACTTCATCGCCCGCGCGCGCGCCAGGCTTCAGCCGGTCACCTCGATCCTGATTCTCAACGTCGATGGCACCGCGCGCTGCTACAGCGAAGGCGACGTGCCCCGGATCAACCTGTCGGATCGTTATTATTTCCGCGAGGCGCTGGCGACAAAGAGCTTTGCGATCGGCGATTACGTTCAAAGCCTCGCATCCGGCAAACATGTCGTTTCGCTGGCACTGCCGATGGTCAACGGCGAGACCGTCGAATATGTCGTCGCAGCCGGGCTTAATCTCGAATGGCTCGGC
Source organism: Afipia sp. (assembly GCA_036398335.1). Lineage (GTDB taxonomy): Bacteria > Pseudomonadota > Alphaproteobacteria > Rhizobiales > Xanthobacteraceae > Afipia. Next base: position 2,595 of record DASWQB010000228.1, read on the forward strand.
AGGCAGCTTCGCGATCGCGGCATGGCGCGCGGCAGCGCCATCACCATCGTCGACCGGAACGGCATTATCATCGCGCGCGAGCCGGAAGGGGAGAAATTTGTCGGCACGGATTTTCCGGCCCGGTACATGTCAATGCTGTCCGGACTGCCGGGCACTCGCGATGTGGATGGTTCCGACGGCGTTGACCGTATCGTCGGCTTCGTGCCCGCGCCGGAGACGCCATTCGGGCTCTATGTCAGCAGCGGCATTTCACGCCTTGAAGCCTTCGCGCCGATCGACCGCGCGCTGCGCAACAGTCTTCTGCTGTTCACAATTGGCACGGCAATCGCCTTCGTGATGGCCTGGCTGGTCGGCGAAGGCATCATCCGCCGCCCGCTCATGCAAATGGTCGCGACCGCCGAAGCCTGGCGGCGCGGTCAGGACACCGCGCGCACAGGTATCGTCAACCGCAGCGACGAAATCGGCATTCTCGGTCAGACGTTCGATCACCTGCTGGATGAAAACGAGCAACGCGAGGAGGAGCGTGAAGTCTCGGAGGCGCGGCGCGAAATTCTGGTGCATGAACTCGCGCACCGGGTGAAGAACACGCTGGCGACGGTGCAATCGATTGCGTCCTTAAGCTTTCGCAACAGCCAGGGACCCGAAGCGCTGCGCGGCTTTCACGAACGCCTGCAAGCGTTGGTGCGAAGCCATGATCTGCTGACGCGGCATAATTGGCAGAACGCCGATCTTCTGGAAGTGGCCGAGGCCGCGCTGGCGCCGGTGCGTGAGGATCACGCCCACCGGTTCTCGCTCAAAGGCCCAAAGGTCGATCTGACCTCAAGCACCGTCGTTCCGATCTCGATGATCTTTCACGAGCTTTGCACCAACTCGATGAAATACGGCGCGCTCTCCAATGGTGATGGCAAGATCGCGGTGGAGTGGACAGCCGCGCCGCATTCGCGCGGCACCTTCATCAGCGCGGTCTGGCGCGAACAGAACGGGCCCCTCGTCAAACCGCCCGAACACGAAGGCTTCGGTACCCGGCTCATTAAAAGTCTCAGTCAGCAACTCGGCGGCGACGTCGAGGTCGATTATCCGCCAACGGGTCTGGTGTGCAATCTGCACTTCATCGCACCGGCCAGCGAGCCGCGCGAATAGAGCACGATCCCGAACGGACTCTCGCCGCTATTTCGTTATCGCCGGATCAAGATCACAGCTGCGACAAGCAGCAGCGCACCGATCAGGCGCGGCCCATTGAGCGGATGTTCGGAAATGCCGAACAGGCCGAAATGATCGATCGCCATCGACGCGATCATCTGTCCGGCCACAAGCAGCGCGATGAAGGTTGCCGTTCCCAATCTCGGCACCAGCACGATCGCCAGTCCGATAAAAACCGCGCCGAAGAATCCGCCAGTCCATGCCCACCAGCTTGTCCGCGCGATGGTGGTGGCCGTCGGCACGCTGTCACGCATCACCACGGCGAGCACCAGCATGCAAAGCGTGCCGACGAGATAGCTGACAATGCCCGCCCACGCCGCTGAATTCAGCCCGGTCCGCAAATTCGCGTTGATTGCCTGCTGCACGACCACACTCATGCCGGCACCGATGGCCAGCAGCGCACCGATCAGGAAATTCAGGGACTGAAACATGCATCTGAGCTAGCACGCGAGTGCTTCGCTCTCAACATCTGACAAAAGCGCGGCGGCCAACCGCCAATCGGATTTTCGGCCCGGTGTGTCCGCGCAACAGCAGGCGCAGGGTTCGTATCACGCCGGGAATTGCGCACGTACCGCTTGCGCCAGATCGTCCTGCAGGAAAGGCTTGGCGAGCTTCGGCAGCACGACGCCCTCAGGCAGTTCGGCATAGCCGGTGGCCAGAATGATCGGCAGATTCGGGCGCAGCGCGTGGATCGCCTCGGCCAACTGGCTTCCGGTCATTGCCGGCATCGCCTGATCGGTGATGACCAGATCGATGTTCGAACGTTCCTGCAAAATCGCCAGCGCCTGCTTTGCGGATGTTGCCTCGAAAACGGTATGCCCGAGCTCTTCCAGCATCGCCGTGGTGTTCATCAGCACAAGCCCGTCATCGTCGACGGCGAGGACGTTGAGACGACGCCCGCTGACCCAATC
>DASWQB010000229.1:0-2634 GCA_036398335.1 Afipia sp.
AGCAGAAGAAATCATCGGCCGCCTCCAAATGGCTGTTTCCCTCATCGGGTGAGAGCGGCCATCTGACGCGGCAGCATTTCGCGCGTGACCTGAAGGAACTCGCGGAAGCCGCCGGCATCGCCCCGCGCCTTGTCAGCCCGCATGTGCTGCGCCACGCCTTCGCCAGCCACCTTCTGCACAACGGGGCTGATTTGCGGATCGTGCAGACGCTGCTCGGCCATACCGACATCTCGACCACGCAGATTTATACGCATGTGGTCGAGGAACGTCTCAAGAGCCTCGTGCGCGACCTGCACCCCCTCGCCGAAAAATAATCGCCAGTCATTTCAACGATTTCCGATATTGTGCGGCGCGCTTGACTCGATCCTGATTTGAGCTATGCCCAAGTCTGGTTCGTCTTTTGGTTTCGTGTTCCGGTTTTGCCGCCGCAGCAATCCGCTCATTCCCTCCTATATTGATTTCGATGTCAGTCTCCATGCCCGATCCGATGCGCAGCTACCTCGACTTTGAAAAGCCGGTCGCCGAACTCGATGCGAAGGTTGATGAACTGCGCGCGCTCACCGCCAGCGGCAGCGAGATTCACGACGAGGTCGATCGCATCGAGGACAAGGCGCGCCAGACGCTGCATGACATCTACGCGAATCTGACGCCGTGGCAGAAAACGCAGGTCGCGCGCCATCCGCAGCGGCCCCATTGCGTCAACTATATTGAATCCCTCATCACCGAATTTACCCCGCTCGCCGGTGACCGCAAGTTCGGCGACGACGAGGCGCTGATCGGCGGCTTCGGCCGTTTTCGCGGACAGAGCATCTGCGTGATCGGGCAGGAAAAAGGCTCCACCACCGAAAGCCGGCTCAAGCATAATTTCGGCATGGCCAAGCCCGAGGGCTATCGCAAGGCGGTGCGGCTGATGGAGATGGCCGACCGTTTCGGCATTCCGGTGCTGTCACTGGTCGATACCGCCGGCGCCTATCCCGGCATCGGCGCGGAAGAACGTGGCCAGGCCGAAGCCATCGCGCGCTCGACGGAAGCGTGCCTCAACCTCACCGTGCCGAATGTCGCCGTGATCCTCGGTGAAGGCGGCTCCGGCGGCGCCATGGCGATCGCCACCGCCAACCGCGTCATCATGCTTGAACACGCGGTCTACAGCGTGATCTCTCCCGAAGGCGCGGCCTCGATCCTGTGGCGCGACGCCGGCAAGGCGCAGGAAGCGGCGACGAACCTGAAAATCACCGCGCAGGATCTGGCCCGCTTCGGCGTGATCGACACCATCCTGAAAGAGCCCGCAGGCGGCGCGCACCGCGACCCGCAGGGCATGATCGCGAGCGCCGGTGACGCCATCGCGCAGGCGTTCGGGGACCTGGCCGGTCTCGATCCGATTGCGGTCCGCAACCAGCGCCGCCGGAAGTTTTTGGACATCGGCCGCCGCCTCGGCTGACCCGGGCCTCAATCCATCGCGACCAATCGCCTCCGGGTGAAAGACTTCGTGGCTTTTTCGTGATTGATTTCGTTAACGTTTTTTTCATCGCGGTCCGGCTTTCGTGATGCCGGGCAAGCCCGTTCGGCTTGCGACAAAGGCCCTTTTAAGGGTAATAATTAAAAGTATCCGGAGTTAGGTTCCTCTCCTTGGCGTCGAAGACAGATGTCACACGGATATTGGCCTGCGGAGTTTTGCACTTGATCCATCGCTCGCTTAGCCGCGCGCTCCTGATACCCGCAGCCCTGGCGGCGGGTCTGGTGCTGTCCGGCTGCGACGGCGACAGCCTGTCGGCCGGTGCCAAGGCCAACAAGCCGATCCCGGAAAAACTGCTTTCCGAAATGGAATCCAAGAATATGGACAAGGGCGCGCCGATGCTGGTGCGCCTGTTCAAGCAGGAAGCCGAACTTGAGGTCTGGAAGCAGGACCGTTCTGGCCGCTTCGCGCTTTTGAAAACCTATCCGATCTGCCGCTGGTCCGGCGATATCGGTCCGAAGGTCAGGGAAGGCGACCGGCAGGCGCCGGAGGGTTTCTATTCCATCACCCCGGCGCAGATGAACCCGAACTCGGGTTACTACCTGTCGTTCAATATCGGTTATCCGAATGCCTACGACAAAGCCTGGGGCCGCACCGGCTCGCAATTGATGGTGCATGGCGACTGCTCCTCGCGCGGCTGCTACGCGATGACCGACGAGCAGATTTCCGAAATCTATGCGCTCGGCCGCGAATCCTTTTTCGGCGGCCAGAACGCATTCCAAGTGCAGGCCTATCCCTTCCGCATGACGGCGCAGAACATGGCGCGCAATCGCGACAATCCGAACATGCCGTTCTGGCGCATGATCAAGGAAGGCAACGACTATTTCGAAGTCACCAAGCAGGAGCCGAAGGTCGACTTCTGCGAAAGGAAATATGTGTTCGGCGCGCAGGCGCCGGGCGGCGGACGGCTTTCGTTCAACGCGTCGGCGAAATGCCCGGCCTATGAAGTGCCTGCGGACATCGCCCAGGCGGTGAAAGAGAAAGAGCGCGCCGACCAGAGCAAGCTTGCCGAACTGATCTCGCGCGGCACGCCCGTGTCGCAGCCGCGAACGGGCGTCGATGGCGGCATGCATCCGGTGTTCGTCAACAAGCTGCCGGATCCGCAAACGGTCGCAATGACC
>DASWQB010000230.1:0-6782 GCA_036398335.1 Afipia sp.
CGGAGATGCGGCCGATTTCGGTGCTTTCGGCGAAATTCGGCACGGGAGCGGAGAGGTCGCCGTTCGCCAGCGCGCGCATCGGCGTGATGACGGAGGCGATGCCGTGGGCGATGTCGCGCACGATCAAAACCGAGGCGACAAGGCCGAGCGCGATCATGATGAGGAGCAGGCCGGCCACGAAGATGAAACCGGACTGGTAGTCATCGGTCGCCCTGCGACCGGCTTCCGCTGCGCCCTTGTCGTTGAGTTCGACCATTTTCTTCAGGACCGTGTCCATCTCGCGTCCGGCCGGGACTGCCCGGTCGGCATTGGCCGCGCGGGCCGCCGTGGTATTGTAGACGTGGGCCGCGGCGACGACGTCTTTGGCTGCGTCAAGGAATTTCGTCCAGTTGGCATCGAGACTCTTGTAGAGCGCGACTTCCTCCGGCGTGTTCAGCATGGCCGCATAAGCCTTGTTGGCGGCGGCATAGTCTGCGGCGCGGGCATCCAGATTGCTCTGAATCTCGGCCATGAATTTTTCGTCCGGCTCGGTCAGATAGTCGCGCAGCACCGCGCGATAACGCGCCGACTGGGTGCGCAATTCGCCGATCAGGCGGATGCTCGGCAGCCAGTTGGTCTGAATGTCCTGCGCCGAGGCGTTGATCGCGCGCATCTCGACGATGGCGAAAGCGCCCATCGATGCCAGCGCCAGCAGCATGAGGGAAACCAGAGCGATCAGTTTGGTGCTGATGGAAAATCTGGAGAGCATTTGGAAAATCCCGGGGCGGCCGTTCGGGCCGGAGTGGATGCAAATCCGCGCCGCCCGAAACGCGCGTTCAGGCCTTTGTTCCAGCCTTGGCCGGCACGGTGATGAGGTGGCAATTTCCAGTCGGATGCCGCCGGAGAAAGAGAGCATCCGCGCCTGAATCCTAAGCAGATCAGGTGAAATGTTGGTTAAATTTTACCTTTCGCATCCGCAACAGGGCTTCGTCCTGTTCGGTCTGCATAGGTCACAACGTCGCGCGATGCCGGATTTGAGCCTTTTCACCGCCATTACGCAGTGTCAGCATGAAGACCGGAATGGCGGGAGCCTGCATGCGTCATTGGGTCTCGGTCGGATTGTTGCTGGTTGCGGCCTCCGGCATGGCCGCTGCTCTGCGTGCGAGCGGGCAGGCGGGTGCCGCGCCAGCACTCCGCGCGGAGGTTCAAGGTTCGGGCGATGAGGCCAGCCGCGTCGATGTCGAACTCGTGCTGGCGGTGGACGTGTCCTATTCGATGGATCTGGATGAACTCGCCGTCCAGCGCGAAGGCTATGCGCAGGCCGTCACCTCGCGGGAGTTCCTGCAGGCGTTGAAGACCGGGCCGACCGGCAAAGTCGCGGTGACCTATTTCGAATGGGCCGCCTCGACCGACCAGGAAATCATCATTCCCTGGCGGGTGATCGACGGGCCGGCATCCGCCGACGCGGTGGCATCGGAAATCCTGAAAGCACCGCTGCGCCGCGCGTCTCGCACCTCGATCTCGGGCGCGATCGAATTCGCCATGCCGCTGTTCGCGCAGAACACCTATCACGGGCTGCGCCGCGTCATCGATATCTCCGGCGATGGGCCGAACAACAACGGTGCGCCGGTCACTGAAGCGCGCGACGCGGCGCTGGCGAAGGGCATCGTCATCAACGGGCTGCCGATCATGGTCAAGGAGACCAATCCCACCACCATGGATATCGAAAACCTCGATTACTACTATGAAGATTGCGTGGTCGGCGGACCGGGATCGTTCGTGGTGCCGATCAAGGATCGGGATAAATTCAAGGATGCGATCCGCACCAAACTGGTGCTGGAAGTGGCGGGACTGACGCCGCCACGCGCGCGCATCATTCCCGCCGCGGCATCGGAGCCGCGCATTCCCTGCGGCATCGGCGAACAGATGTGGCGCGAGCGGTTCGGGCGGTGACGCTTTTGCGGCGCAGGCGGCATATTTCCGCACACTCAATTGTCATCACCGGGCCTAGCCGTTCAAAGAACGGCGTCGCTTCGCTCGCCCATGACCCGGTGATCCATCGTCTTTGTAAAGGTGTTTTTCAAGATGGATCGCCGGTCAGGCCCGGCCATGACGATCTGGATATAATTGCCGCTACCGCCTGAACAGCGCTACCAGTTCCACGTGCGGCGTATGACGAAACTGATCCACCGGCGTGACGCTTTCGATCTTAAAGCCGCCGTCGATCAGGATACGGGCGTCGCGCGCGAAAGTCGCGGGATTGCACGACACTCCGATCACGCGCGCGATCTTGCTGGCAGCAAGCTGTTGCGACTGCTTTTCCGCGCCCTGGCGCGGCGGATCGAACACCACGCAATCATAATCGCGCAGCTCCTGCGCCATCAGCGGGCGGCGAAACAGATCGCGCGCTTGCGCGCTCATCGGCTTAAGGCCTTGTGTCTGTTTCACGGCGTTGTTCAACGCGGCGATGGCAGGCTCGTCGCTGTCGAGCGCCGAGACGCGGAATTTCTCCACCAGCCTGAGCGCAAACGGCCCGAAACCGCAGAACAGATCGGCAATGTGTCTGGCGCCCTTGCAGCGCGCGAGAACCTGCGCCGCCAGCACCTCCTCGCCAGCGTGGGTCGGCTGCATGAACGAGCCGGGCGGCAGCGTCACCTGTGCCTTGCCGACGCGGATCACGGGCGGCGCGCGCATCAGCACCAGTTCGCCATGGCGCGTCAGGCGCGCGAGTTTATGTTTCTCCGCGAGTTTTGAGAGTTTCGACAACAGGGCCGTGTTCAGCGGTCCCGAGCCGCGCACATCGATATCGAGGCCGTTGTCCGCCGCCGTCACCTGAATATCGAGCGGCTTGTTCGCGGGCGTGAGCGCCTCGGCGATGTCATTCGCCGCGATGATCGCGCCATGCAGCGCCGGGTCGAGGATCGGGCAGCGGTCAATGGCGATGATCTCATGGCGGCCCGCCGCCGCGAAGCCCACGCGCAAAACGCCCTGCTGGCTGACGCGCGCGTGCAGCACCATGCGCCGCCGCCCCGTGCCGTGCGCGTCGATCAGTTCGCCGACCTCGCAGGCGATGCCGTTATGCGCGAGCGTGTCGGCCACAAGCTGCCGCTTCCATGCGCGGTAAGGCTCTGCCTGCCAATGCTGGATGGCGCAGCCGCCGCAGGTCCCGAAATGCGGGCAGAACGGCGCGATGCGCTCGGGGCTCGGCGTGATGATTTTCGCAAGCGCGCGGCGATCCGGATGGCCGGGCGAGGGCAGCGCCTCGATGGTCTCGCCGCTGAGCGCATACGGCACGTAGATATTCGCGCCGCCCTCAACGGCGACGCCGTCTCCGAAATGGCCGACATGATCGATGTTGAAACGTTCGGTCATGTTCCCGGTAAAATTTCACGGAAGATCGTCATTGCGAGCGAAGCGAAGCAATCCAGATATTCGCACGGATAGGACTGGATTGCTTCGTCGCTGACGCTCCTTGCAATGACGAAGGTTGCATTGAGTGAGTTCTGTTTCATTCTACCCACGCCGCGCGCCGAGAAAGAATTCGCGGTTGCCGTCGCCGCCCAGGATCGCGGATGGAAAGATCGCGATGTCGCGGCAGCCGAGCGATTGCGCGAAGGTTTTAATATCATCGCACACCGCGCGGTGCACCGCTTCGTCCTTGATGATGCCCTTCTTCGAATGCGCGCGATTGGCCTCGAATTGCGGCTTGATGAGCGCGAGCAGCGACATCGGCGCGGCGGCGAGCGGCAGCACCGCAGGCAGCACGAGCTTCAGGGAGATGAAACTGACGTCGATCACCACCACGTCCGGTCTTATGTCCAGCCGTTTGCCGGCGAGGCTGCGGATATCGGTGTTTTCCATTGAGACGATTTTTGGATGTCCGTGCAGGCTGGGATGCAGCTGCGCGGTGCCGACATCGATGGCGTAAACCAGCGCCGCGCCATTCGCGAGCAGCACCTCGGTGAAGCCGCCGGTTGAGGAGCCGACATCGACGCAGACGTGATCCTCGATGTCGATGGGATATTGCTCCAGCGCTGCCGCCAGCTTGACGCCGCCGCGCGATACCCATGGATAAGCGGGCTGCGCCTCGATCACCGCATCGCAGGGAATCGTCGCGGATGGTTTTGTCACCTGCGCGCCGTCGGCAAACACGAGTCCTGCCTCGATCGCGGCCTGTGCGCGCGCGCGGCTTTCGAACAGCCCACGCTCGACGAGAAGAACGTCCGCGCGTTTGCGTGAGGTCATCGCTGATCCTGTATGGTCTTTCGATCTCCCCTTGCGGGCCGATCAGACGTCGCGTTGTCATGCGCGGACCTGATCCGCGCATCCATCCTCTTTGAAAAAGATGGATTGCCGGGTCAAGGCCGGCAATGACGGATCGTGACGGCTCTCAGGCCAGCTTCACGGTCTCGGACTTGCCGTCCTTGCCGAGCGCCTCGAACACCTTTGCGACGACGCCCTTTGCGTCGAGACCGGCCTGCGCGTACATCGCGTCCGGCTTGTCGTGCTCGATGAAAGTGTCCGGCAGCACCATCGCGCGGAGCCGCAAACCCTTGTCCAGCACGGCATGGTCGGCCAGCGTCTGGATCACGTGGGTGCCGAACCCGCCGATCGAGCCCTCCTCGATGGTGATGAGCACGTCGTGCGTGTTGGCGAGCTTGAGCACCATATCGACATCGAGCGGCTTCATGAAGCGCGCGTCTGCGACCGTGGTGGACAGGCCGAGGGATTCAAGCTCGTCCGCCGCCTTCAGGCATTCGCCGAGTCGTGTGCCGAACGACAGCAGCGCGACCTTGCTGCCTTCACGCAGGATGCGGCCCTTGCCGATTTCAAGCGGCACGCCGACCTCGGGCAGGTCGACGCCGAGGCCTTCTCCGCGCGGATAGCGCAGCGCGCTCGGCGCGTTGTCGATCGCAACCTGCGTCGCGACCATATGGACGAGATCGGCCTCGTCGCCCGCTGCCATGATGATGAAGTTCGGCAGGCAGCCGAGATAGGCATTGTCGAATGCGCCTGCATGAGTCGGACCATCCGCGCCGACAAGACCCGCGCGGTCGATCGCAAAACGCACCGGCAGGTTCTGGATCGCGACGTCATGCACGACCTGATCGTAGCCGCGTTGCAGGAATGTCGAGTACAGCGCGCAGAACGGCTTGAAACCCTCGGTGGCGAGACCCGCCGCGAAGGTTACCGCGTGCTGCTCGGCGATGCCGACATCGAAGGTGCGGCCGGGGAACGACTTCTCGAAAATATCGACGCCGGTGCCGCCCGGCATCGCCGCGGTGATGGCGACGATCTTGTCGTCCTTCTGCGCTTCCTTGACGAGGCTCTGGCCGAATACCGCCGTGTAGGACGGGGCGTTGGATTTCGCCTTCATCTGCTTGCCGGTGGCGACGTCGAATTTCACCACGCCATGATATTTGTCGTCGGATTCCTCGGCGGGCGCGTAGCCCTTGCCCTTTTTCGTGACCACGTGAACCAGGATCGGTCCGTGCTCGGCATCGCGCACATTGGTCAGCACGGGCAGCAGGTGGTCGAGATTGTGACCGTCGATCGGCCCAACATAGAACAAGCCGAGCTCCTCGAACAGTGTGCCGCCGGTGACCATGCCGCGCGCATATTCCTCGGCGCGCAGCGCACGATCCTTGAAGAATTTCGGCAGATGGTCGGCGAGGTGCTTGAGCGTCTCGCGCGCGGAGGTGTAGGTCCGCCCCGACAGGAGGCGCGCTAGATAGGCCGACATCGCGCCGACCGGTGGAGCGATCGACATGTCGTTGTCGTTGAGAATGACGATCAGACGCGAATTCAGCGAGCCGGCGTTGTTCATCGCCTCATAGGCCATGCCGGCGGACATCGAACCATCGCCGATCACGGCGATGACGTTGTTGTTGCCGCCCTGAAGATCGCGCGCGACGGCCATGCCGAGACCCGCGGAGATCGAGGTTGAGGAATGCGCGGTGCCGAACGGATCGTATTCGCTCTCGGTGCGTTTGGTGAATCCGGACAGGCCCCCGCCGGTCCGCAGCGTGCGGATACGGTCGCGCCGCCCGGTCAGGATCTTGTGCGGATAGGCCTGATGGCCGACGTCCCAGACGATGCGGTCGGCCGGCGTGTTGAATACGTAATGCAGCGCGGTGGTCAGTTCGATCACGCCCAGTCCCGCGCCGAGATGGCCGCCGGTGACGGAAACGGCGTCGATCAGCTCACGCCGCAACTCGTCCGCAACCTGCGGCAGCTGCTCCGGCTTGAGCTTGCGCAGTTTGTCGGGGGTATCGATGGTATCGAGCAGGGGCGTGGTGCTGTCTGTGGACACGTCGAATGACCTGTTTGAAATGCGAAAAGGCCCGGAAGCCCTAAAAGGTCCTCCAAAGCGTTCCGTGGCTTATACCAATTCCAAAGTCGTGCCAATGCCATAAGCAGCGACCGCCGAGGCTGCTGAAAAGGGCGGTTTGGCCCGTCGTTCCCGCGCGGGCGGGGACACAATCCATGGAAATTCAAGCTGATCGAGCAGACAATCCCGAGTGGCGGGATTTATCGGAACATCTTTTTTAAGGGTGCTGGTCCCCACCTTCGCGGCGGGGCGACATTTAATATGGCTTCGGACATCCGGTGATTATGACTTCTGGATTTTCGACCCAAATTTTCGGCCCAAAGGTTACTGCACGTCGAGCGGCTCGGTGCCGGTCGGCTGGCCGGTGGCGTCGGTCGTGATCTTGTCGACCCGGGCTTCCGCCTGGCGCAGCAATTCCTCGCAGCGCCGCTTCAGGCTTTCGCCGCGCTCATAGATCGCCACCGATTCCTCG
>DASWQB010000231.1:0-7695 GCA_036398335.1 Afipia sp.
ATCTGGCGCGCCTCGGGCGAGGCGATGCTGGCCGCGACGCTTCTGGTATTTCTGTTCGCCTATCTCAATTTGTCGCGATGGCATGTACGCTATTCGCGTTGAGCATCTTGACGCCTGCCGCCGCGACACCGGCGCGCGCCATCGACGCGATCAGCGTTCGCTCCGACGCGCCCGCCATCGACCTCACCGGCGTTCTCGAGTTCCAGAAAAGCGACACCGACCGCATCCAGGTTTCCACCGCGCCGGGCACCGACGGCATCGTGCGCCGCATCGAGGTGCGCGCGCGCGAGGGTGGGCAGAACTGGATCGTGTTCGCGCTGACCAACAACACCGACGAACAGCTCGACCGCCTGATCGTCGTTCCGCATTATCGTATCGTGTCCTCCGGGCTGTTGTGGCCCGACCTCGGCCTGTCGCGCGTCGCGACGATCACGCCATCGGCGGGCGATCGTCCCGACCGGCAGGACAGCGCGACCGCCGACATCTTCCGCATCACGCTCGATCCGGGCGCGGTCGTGACCTATGTCGCCGAACTGCGCACCGACAAGATTCCGCAGCTCTATCTGTGGGAACCGGAAGCCTACAAGGACAAGGTCAATTCCTTCACGCTCTATCAGGGCATCGTGATCGGCATTTCCGGCCTCCTGGCGCTGGTGCTGACCATCCTGTTCGTGGTCAAGGGCAGCATTATGTTCCCCGCCGCCGCCGCGCTGGCGTGGGCGGTGCTGGTTTATATCGGCGTCGATTTCGGATTCTGGGGCAAGGTGTTCGACATGTCGTCGGGCGCCGAGCGCATCTGGCGCGCCTCGGGCGAGGCGATGCTGGCCGCGACGCTTCTGGTATTTCTGTTCGCCTATCTCAATTTGTCGCGATGGCATGTACGCTATTCGCACATCACCATCGGCTGGCTGGTGTTCCTCGGCGCACTGGTCGGCCTCGCGCTGTTCGATCCCGCCGTAGCGTCCGGCATCGCGCGCATCTCGCTGTTTCTGATCGCGGCTGGCGGCTTCGCGCTGATCGTGTATCTGTCGACGCAGGGCTTCGACCGTGCCGTGCTTCTGATCCCGACCTGGTTTCTGTTTCTGGTGTGGGTGCTGGCTGCCGGCGCCACCGTGACCGGCGCGGTCACCAACGACATCGTCGGCCCAGCTCTGCTTGGCGGCCTCGTGCTGATCGTGATGCTGATCGGCTTCACGGTGATGCAGCACGCTTTCGCCGGTGGCGGCGCGACCACCGGCATCGTCTCGGATGTCGAGCGCCGCGCGCTGGCGCTGACGGGCTCGGGCGATCTGATCTGGGATTGGGATGTCTCCGCCGACAAGGTGTTCACCAGCCCGGAAACCGAAAGCCTGCTTGGCCTCAAGCGTGGCACGCTGGAGGGCCCGGCGGCCCGCTGGCTCGAGGTGCTTCATCCATTGGACCAGGACCGCTTCCGCGCCGCGCTCGACAGCGTGCTCGATCAGCGCCGCGGACGGCTGGTGCAGGATTTCCGCCTGCGCACGCCTGACGGACATTTCATGTGGTTCGCGCTCAAGGCGCGGCCGGTGGTCGGCTCGGACGGCGAAGTGGCGCGCGTCGTCGGTACGCTGTCCGATGTGACCGAGTTGAAGAACGCGGAAGAGCGAATGCTGCACGATTCGGTGCATGACAACCTCACCGGTCTGCCGAACCGGCAATTGTTCATCGACCGCATCACCGCCATCAACGCCTTCTCAAAATCGACGGCCAATCTGCGCCCGGCCGTCATGGTCATCGATCTCGACCGTTTCAAACAGGTCAACGACTCTGTCGGCATCGCGGTCGGCGACTCGATCCTGTTGACGCTGGCGCGCCGCCTCACCCGCATCCTCAAGCCGCAGGACACGCTCGCGCGTCTCGCCGGCGACCAGTTCGGCCTGCTGCTGACATCGGAACACGAGCCCGCGAAGATCACGGCTTTCGCCGAAACCATCCGCAAGACCGTGCGCGCGCCGATTGCCTTCAATGAGCGCGAGATTTTCCTCACGGCTTCCATTGGCCTCGCGCTCAGCGATCCGCAGGCGCCGCTGACCGACGAAATCATCAAGGACGCCGAGCTTGCGATGTATCACTCCAAGCGGATCGGCGGCGACCGCATCGACGTCTACAAACCGGCGATGCGCGCGCGCAAGACCGATCGTCTGACGCTGGAAGCCGAACTGCGCCGCGCCATCGAGCGGCAGGAGATCACCATCCTGTACCAGCCGATCGTGCGGCTGGAAGACCGCACGGTGGCCGGCTTCGAGGCGCTGGCGCGCTGGGATCATCCCAAGCTTGGACGTATGTCGCCGGGCGAATTCATTTCGATCGCCGAGGAAATCGGCCTGATCGTCGATCTCGGCCTGTTCGTGATGGACACAACGGCAAAGCAGCTTGCGCTATGGCAGCGAATGGCGCGCTCGCGGGTGCCGCTGTTCGCCAGCGTCAACGTCTCCTCGCGGCAATTGCTGCGCCACGACCTGATCCACGATGTGCGCGGCGTACTGTCGCGCTCGGCGGTGGCGCGCGGCTCGCTCAAGCTGGAACTGACCGAATCGCTGGTGATGGAAAATCCCGAGCATGCCGCGCAGATGCTGCACAGGATCAAGGAGCTGGGCACAGGACTGTCGCTCGATGATTTCGGCACCGGCCATTCGTCGCTGGCCTATATCCAGCGTTTTCCTTTCGACACCATCAAGATCGACCAGTCGTTCGTGCGCACCACGCGCAACGGCGCGCGGCCGATCCTGCTCAAATCCATTGTATCGATGGCACACGATCTCGGCATGGAAGTCGTTGCCGAGGGCGCCGAGACGGATTCGGATGCGGTCGAGCTTTATCAACTCGGGTGCCAGTTCGCGCAGGGCTTCGCCTTCGGCGAGCCGATGGATGCCGACAGCGCCACAAGGCTTTTGACTGGCGAGCCTGTGGCGCCCGTCAAGCCCGCCCGCCGCAGTCTGCTGCTGCGGCCAAAGGCCGTGGCGACGCAGGAAACGCGCTGAGACGGCCGCTGGCGCAATCCGGTTTATCGAATTGTTCGTTTTGCATTGCTACGCCGGATCAACGACATCCCCGCCTGTCCGCTCGTTCGCAAATAGCCGGCATTGGATTTAACGCGTCAGGCGTGACCGGCCGCGTTCGACAGCATGCCGACGTCGATGCCGATCTTGTTCAGCGCGCGCCGGTATTTATCCTCGACATTGCGGCCGAAAATCAAATCCGGATCGGCCGGGCAATGCAGCCAGCCATTGTGCTGGATCTCGCTTTCAAGCTGACCGGGCGCCCAGCCGGCATAACCCAGCGCGAGGATCGCGTGCTTGGGGCCGTTGCCCTTGGCGATGGCCTTGAGAATATCCAGCGTTGCCGTGAGGCTGATACCCTCGTCGATCGGCAGGGTCGCGTCCTCGATGGCAAAATCGCTGGAATGCAGGACGAAACCGCGGCCGGTATCGACCGGCCCGCCTTTCAGCACCTTCATGCTTTCAGCGTGTTCGGGCAGCTTGATTTCGTCGGCCTTGTCGATGATGTCGAGCTGCATCAGGAGTTGCGGAAAGTCGATGCTGCCGGCCGGATGATTGACCACGATGCCCATCGCGCCATCCGCCGAATGGGCGCAGACGTAAATCACCGAGCGCGCGAAACGCTCGTCGTCCATCACCGGCATCGCGATCAAAAGCTGACCGTCGAGATAGGTCGGTTTGGTTGACCTGCCACCGGCACCGGCAGCGCCGGGAGAGACGTCACGGATTTTACGGGATGGTTTCCTGTCTGGCGGCGGCTTTTCGTCCATCAAGACATCTCTTCTTTGCTCTGCGCCATCCTGATATTGGGTGCCGCGTCTGTCAATCAACAGCCTGATCAATGATCGTGCACGATCACAGGCAATTCAATTGGTTGATGCGGCACAATGCCTGTAATGACGTCACATGATCGACATTGTTCCATGGCTCATGCGGCGGATGCGACTCATCGCCACCATGCTTTTTTGTGTCGTTGCCTCGGCCGCGCACGCGCAGGATTCGTCGGCCTGGGCCACCGAAAAATATTCGGCGGTTCGCCTGCTCGCCGGTTCGCGCAACGGCGCGGTGCTCCTCGGCGGGGTCGGCTTCAGGCTCGATCCGGGCTGGAAAACCTATTGGCGTTCACCGGGCGATTCAGGTGTGCCGCCCCGTTTCGATTTTTCGAAATCCGAGAATGTCGAGGCGGTGAACATCCTGTGGCCCGCGCCGAAGAAATTCGCCGACGGCAATGGCGGCTTCTCGCTCGGCTATCATGACCAGATCGTGGTGCCGCTGCGCATCGTCACCAAGAACGCGGACCAGCCGGTGACGTTGCGCGCACATATCGACTATGCGGTCTGCGAAAAGCTCTGTGTTCCGGTGGAGGCCGATCTCGAACTGCCCTTCGCCAGCGTTGCCAGCATGCAGGACTCGGCGCTGGCCGCGGCCCTCGATCGCGTGCCGAAGCCTGCCAGCATCGGCGATCCCAATCCGCTGACCATTCGCGACGTCAAGCGCGTTGGACCCAGGAGCGTGCAGGTCGACGTGGTTGCGCCGGACGACAAGGAGGTGTCCCTGTTCGTCGAGGGCCCAACCCCGGATTGGGCGTTGCCGATCCCCAAGCTCGTCAACCGCGAGCCGGGTCATGTGCAGCGTTTCGCGTTCGACCTTGACGGCGTGCCGCCGGGTATCAGTCCCGACGGTGCGGCGCTGAAATTCACGTTGGTGGGCAGCGATCGCGCCTATGAGTTCAATACCAATCTGAATTAATCAACACGGTCTTTCTTTTTGACGCGTTTTCTTCACGCGAACCGGTATCCACTTCGCTCGAAAACGCTATGGATTTCACAAATCGGTGGTCGCGACCTCCAACCTCGTCTAAGTAGCTTCCATTGATCCCACGGAGATAGATTATGACCATCAAAGTCGGCGACCGCCTGCCTGAAGCCAAGTTTCGCGTGATGACCGGGGAAGGTCCCCAGGTCAAAACCACCGACGACATTTTCAAGGGCAAGAAGGTCGCGCTGTTCGCCGTTCCCGGCGCCTATACCAACACCTGCCACAAGATGCACATGCCGAGCGTTTTCCAGAACGCCGGTGCGATCAAGGCCAAAGGCGTCGACACCATTGCGGTGGTCTCGGTCAACGACATTTTTGTCATGAAGGCCTGGCAGCGCGATACCGACCTGAACAGCGAGGGCCTTTATCTCGCCGACGGCAACGGTGAATTAACCAAGGCCATCGGCATGGAGTTCGACGGTTCGGGCAACGGTCTCGGCACTCGCTCGAAGCGTTATTCGATGCTGGTCGAGGACGGCGTGGTGAAGAAGCTCAACGTCGAAGACGCGCCCGGCAAGGTCGAGGTCTCCGGCGGAGACACGCTGCTCGGGCAGCTTTAAGAGATACTCTGCCACTTGCGATTAAACAGGATGTCATCCCCGCGAAAGCGGGGATCCATCTTGTTCAAGACTATCTTTCTTTCAAATAGGTCGGCTGGGTCCCCGCCGTCGCGGGGACGACGCAGAGAGCTGCAACCTCGGCCTACATTACCGATTATCTATTCTCCGCCAGCCCGTCACGCGCGAGCTGATCGGCGCGTTCGTTCTCGGCGTGACCGGCGTGGCCCTTGATCCAGTGCCAGTGAACCTCATGGACCTTCACCGCCGCATCCAATCGCTGCCACAGATCGACATTCTTCACCGGCTTCTTGTCGGCGGTGCGCCAGCCATTTTTCTTCCAGTTGTGAATCCAGCTTGTGATGCCCTGACGGACATACTGGCTGTCGGTGGTCAGATCAACCGACGCGGGCTTCTTCAAGGCTTCCAGAGCCGAGATCGCCGCCATCAATTCCATGCGGTTGTTGGTGGTGGGATTCTCGCCGCCCTTTAATTCCTTCTCGGCCTCTCCGAAACGCAAAATCGCGCCCCATCCGCCCGGCCCGGGATTTCCCGAGCAGGCGCCGTCGGTGAAAATCGACACGCGAGGCAAATCAGATTTGATCATGCCACCGACCCCGCCTGTTGCAAGCCGTAGTCCTTGATACTCTTCACGCTCTGATGAAAGCGCAGCTTGCGGACATATTCGAGGGGGTCCTTGGGGCGCACCAGCGCACCGGGCGGCACGTTAAGGGAATCCACCAGCCGCGTCAGCAGAAAGCGCATCGCCGCGCCGCGCGCGAGCAGCGGAAACGCATCGCGCTCGGCGGCGGAGAGCTGTCGCACCTTCTCATAGGCATTGAGAAATGCGCGCGCCTTGGTGACGTTGAAGGCCTGGTCGCTCTCGAAACACCAGGCGTTGAGACAGATCGCGACATCGTAAGCGAGGATGTCGTTGCATGCGAAATAGAAGTCGATCAGGCCAGATAATCTCTCGCCGAGAAAGAACACATTGTCCGGAAACAGATCGGCGTGGATCACGCCCTGCGGCAGCGAACGCGGCCAGTTTTTTTCCAGATGATCGAGTTCGGTGCTGAGCAGCGCGCAAAGCCCGCTCTGCACGCTGTCCGCGCGCGGCGCGGCGGCGTCATACAGCGGACGCCAGCCGGAGACCGACAACGTGTTGGCGCGCCTCATCGAGAAGTCCGCGCCGGCGAGGTGCATATTCGCCAATGCCTCTCCGACGCCCGCACAATGCGCGGCATTCGGTTTGCGCGGCCAGACGCCTTCGAGGAAATTGACGATCACGGCGGGCCGGCCTGCGAGCACGCCGAGCGCCTCGCCGCTCTTGTTGGTCACCGGCTGCGGGCAGTTGATGCCGTGCGTCGCCAGATGCTGCATCAAGCCGAGAAAGAACGGAAGGTCGCCGCGCGCTACGCGCTTTTCATACAGCGTGAGAATGTAGCTGCCGGTGCTGGTGTGCAGCAGGAAGTTTGAATTCTCGACGCCTTCGGCGATGCCCTTGTAGGACAGCAGTTCGCCGATATCGTAGGCGGCGAGAAACTCCGACAGTTCATCGGCGGTGACGTCGGTATAGACCGCCATGGAAGTTACGCCGCGTCGGGACGCAGCGAGCGCGGCAGCGGGAAGAACTCGTTCTCTTCCGCGGCCGACACCGTCTCGACATGCAGCTCGTAACGCTCGGCGAAGGCGCCCATGATTTCCTCGACGATCACTTCCGGCGCCGAAGCGCCCGCGGTGATACCGAGGCTCTTGATGCCTTCGAAGCGCGACCAGTCGAGGTCCGAGGCGCGCTGCGCCAACACCGAGACCGGGCAGCCTTCGCGTTCGGCGACTTCGCGCAGCCGCTGCGAGTTCGACGAATTCGGCGCGCCGACCACGATCAGCGCATCGACCACCGGCGCCACCTTCTTGACCGCGAGCTGGCGGTTGGTGGTGGCGTAGCAGATGTCTTCCTTGTGCGGCCCGGAGATGTTCGGGAACCGGTCCTTCAGCATCGCAACGATTTCCGCGGTGTCGTCGATCGACAGCGTGGTCTGGGTCACAAAAGCGAGGTTGTCCGGGTCCTTCGGGGTGAAGGTCGCGGCATCCTCGGCGGTCTCGATCAGAGTCACGGCGCCCTGCGGCAGCTGGCCCAGGGTTCCGACCACTTCCGGATGATGGGAATGCCCGATCAGCAGGATCTCGCGACCGCGCTTGAAATGGATCGCGGCCTCGCGGTGCACCTTGGTGACCAGCGGACAGGTCGCATCCAGCGAAAAGAAATTTCGCGCCTTGGCGTCGGCCGGCACCGATTTGGGAAC
>DASWQB010000232.1:0-6191 GCA_036398335.1 Afipia sp.
ATGCCGAGCGCGGCGGCGAGATAGCCCTGCGCGCTCGCCAGCACATGATGAGGCACGCTGCGCGCCAAGAGCCAGACGGTGCCGATATGGGTCATGCCAAAAGACAGGCCGTGCATCAGTTGCACCGCCGCCAGCAGGGCAAGCGGCGGCTCCTGCGCCGTGATCAGCCAGCGTAGCGACGCGCCCGCGGCGCCGATGGCGACGGTGACGGCGGGGGAAATGGTGAAGCGCGGCGACAGCGCGAAGACCATGATCTCGGCGATCACCCCGAGCGACCACAACGCCGCGATGGTGAACCCGCTAAGACCATTGGCCTGCCAGGTGATGGACGCAAAGCCGTAATAGGCCGCGTGGCTTCCCTGCACGAGTGCGGCCGTAACCATAATGGCGATGAACAACGGCTGGCGCAGCAGCGCATTGGCCCGCATCAGGCTCGCCGGGCGCACTTTCGGGTGCTCCAGCGGTTCGAGCCGCAGGCCGATACAGGCACTCACACACGCCACCGCGACAATAATCCAGATCAGATGCTTCGCGGCGATCATGTCGGCGAGCCAGCCGCATCCCAGCGCCGTGACAATGAAAGCCGCCGAGCCCCACAGCCGCACCGGACCATAATCGAGACGGTGGCGCGCAAGACCCTTGAGCGTGTAGCCGTCCGTCATCGGGCCGAGCGGTGTCCAGACGCAGGCCGTCAGCGCAAATACGATCAGGATCGCGAGCGGGTGATGCAGCAGGCCGATGACGGCAAATCCCGCCGCCGAGAGGAATGCCAGCGTCATGACGGTTCCACGCAGCATCTGGCGGCGTTCGGCTGCGGCGGTGATCAGCGGCAGCACGGTGAAACGCGAGATCGAGGGCACCGCGGTGATCAGACCGATCCAGAACGCATCGATACCGATGGCCCGCAGCCAGACCGGGAAAAACGGCAAATAAGTACCGAATACGCCGACGGTACTGGCGTAAAACAGCCCGACGCGGCGTGCAAAACGGCGTCCGCGCAATTGCGCCGGGGTGTCGGTTTGTGATTCGATAGCCATTGATCCGGATACGATTCGCCGCGTGTCGTGACGATCATCTATCAGCAGGTTTCCCGATCCAGAAAGCGATTATGGCTGACGAGGCTTTTGCATTATCGCCCATCGCCGCACGAAGCGCATCGCCGACCGACGCCGACTATGACGCGATCCGCGAAGCGTTCATGGAAACCGCGCGGGGGCGCTGGTTTCTCGGTGAATACGCCAAGCGCAATCGCAACGCGGACACAGCCATGGTGCTGGAAGCAGTCATGCGGCTTGAGCAAAGCGTCGCGGCGAGCCGCAATGAGGCTACGGCATCGGCGCCTGCGGCCGACAGCGCGGATGTAACGTCCTCCGCTCCCGCGCAAGATGAGATACTTGCTTCGGTCAAAATAATCCTCGAGCGCACGCGCGCCGCTTTGGTGGCGGCGCTGTCGCCGTTCCAGCGCAGCGCGCGGATCATTCAGGAAATTGCGTGGGGTCTGCGCGAATCCGGCTCCGACGGACGCATCTGCACGATCCTGGACGAGCAAGTTCGCGCCATGGCTCTGGCATGCGAGAGCTTTGCCGCCGCTGAGCAACGCGACGCCATACTCCACACGTTCGATGCCAGTCTGGTGCAGATCGAGAAACTTGCGGAAGGCGAGACAGCGCCAGCACGCGATGAACCAGCCATTGCCCCGGGCGAGGTAAGCCGGGATAGCGAAGACCGTGCTCCGTCGCTGGGCGAGGTTCAAACGGCGGCAGCGGCCAGTAATCCCGTCCCCGATATGGATGCGAGCGTCATTGAGGTCGCGGCGTCTTCGACGCCCAATGCAATTCAGGCTCCGGCCGAACCTTCCCTCACCGCCGACACCGTCGCTCAGAAGAAGCCGACCGCGCGGTCCTCCCTCGGCCACAGTTTGCTCGCGCACGGTATCGTTTCACCGAAAGCGACAACGACCGATCCGCTCGCGCCGATCCGGCGCATGAGCCAGGCAGAGAAGATCGCTTTCTTTAGCTGACGCCCGTCAGCCTTGCTGGATCAGTTGCGCGTACAAGTCCGCGTCGACATTGCCGCCGGACAGCACGATGACCACCGTCTTGCCGCGCACGTCAAAGCGGCCAGAGAGTAGCGCCGCCAGCGCCACCGCGCCGCCCGGCTCGACCACCAGCTTCAATTCGCGAAACACGAAAGCGACCGCAGCCCCCACTTCGGCGTCAGTTGCGGTGACGCCGCCAGCAACGAGTTTCTGATTGACGGCGAAGGTGATTTCGCCGGGGATCGAAGCCATCAGCGCGTCACAGATGGTGCGTCCCTCGGCATGATGAGGCTGACGCTGTCCGCTGCCCAGCGAGCGAGCGTGGTCATCGAAACCGTGGGGCTCGGCCGTCATCAAGGTCGCGCCCGGAAAATGATGCTTGATCGCGATCGCCGTGCCCGCCATCAGGCCGCCGCCGGAGGCCGGCGCGGAGACGAGATCGGGCGGCGCTCCGAGCGCCAGCAGGTCCTCGGCAATTTCCAGTCCGATGGTGCCCTGCCCCGCGATGATCTTTGGATCGTCAAACGGTGGCACCAGTGTCGCGCCATGTTTGCCCGCGATGTCGCGCGCGATCTGCTCGCGGTCCTCTTTATCGCGGTCGTAAAGCACGACCTCCGCGCCATAGCCCTTGGTACGTTCGCGCTTGGAGAGCGGCGCGTCGGCCGGCATCACGATGGTCGCCGGCATTTTCAGAATCTGCGCCGCGGCGGCGACGCCCTGCGCGTGGTTGCCGGAGGAAAACGCCACTACGCCAGCCGCGCGTTGCTCCGGCGCAATCGCGGACAACTTGTTGAATGCGCCGCGAAACTTGAACGATCCGGTCCGTTGCAGCATTTCCGGCTTCAACAGCACCCGCGCGCCAATGCGCTCATCGAGCGCGGGCGACGACATCAGCCGGGTACGAATTGCGACGGGTGCCAGCACGCGCGCGGCGGCTTCGATATCGGCAAAACCCGGGATAACAAGATATGGCGAAAGATGGTTCATCGCCGCTTGTATCGCGCCTCGGGCGGCGCGATCAAGACATCAGGTCATCACGCAGCCGTGCGGGTAGGCGCGATCGCGGCGGCAGCCTTCAGGTCGATCTTCGGATCGCGGACATGCACGACATTCTCAATGAACGCGCGCGCGCAGCTTTCCCAGGAATGCTCCAGCGCGAATTCGCGGCAGGTTTCGCGGGATATCTTGAGCGCCCCGAGACAGGCGGCCTTCAGATCGTCGCTGAGAACGCCAACGGGCGCATCGCCGATCACGTCGCGAGGACCGCAAACCGGCAGCGCCGCCACCGGCACGCCGCTCGCCAAAGCTTCCAGCAGAACAAGACCGAAGGTGTCGGTCTTGCTCGGAAACACGAACACGTCCGCGGCGGCATAGGCATCGGCGAGCCGCTCACCCTGCATCGAGCCGAGGAACACGGCATCCGGAAATTTTTGCTCGAGTTCGGCCCGGGCCGGGCCGTCGCCGACCACGATCTTGGTGCCGGGCAGATCAAGTTCGAGGAATGCTTCGAGGTTCTTCTCCACCGCGACGCGGCCAACCGAAAGAAATACCGGACGCGGCAGCCCAAGATCGACATCGTGCGGACGGAAGAGATCCGCGTCAACGCCGCGCGGCCATAGCACGACATTGGCGAAGCCACGCCCGCGCAGTTCATCCGCGAGAGCCGGCGTTGCCGCCATCACGGCTGCACTCGGGGCATGAAAGCGGCGCAGCCCCGCCCAGACCCAGGATTCGGGGATCGGCGAGCGCGCGGAAACGTATTCGGGAAAGCGGGTGTGGAAACTGGTGGTGAACGGCAAACGGTGCTTGCGGCAATAACGCCTCACCAGAACGCCGATCGGACCTTCGGTCGCGATATGGATGTTGTCCGGCCGTGCTTCGGCGATCAGGCGCGCAACCTTCGCCGGGCCGGGAATGGCGACGCGCAAATCGGGATAGCTTGGCAGCGCAACGGTCGCGAAGGATTGCGGCGTGAGGAAACTGATATCGACACCGAGCGCGCTGGCGGCTTCCGCCATCATCGTCAGCGTGCGGACCACGCCGTTGACCTGCGGGTGCCAGGCATCCGTCGCGACCAGTATGCGCATCAGGCGGCCCGCGCGGCGGCCAGAGCCGGTTCGGGTTGACGCTGTTTCAGCGGCACGGTCCAGGGCAGGATTTCAAAGCGGCCATCCTCATGCTCGACCAGAGCGGTGCAGCTCTCAACCCAGTCGCCGCAATTCATGTAGCGGATGCCTTCATGGTCGCGGATCACCGCGTAGTGGATGTGGCCGCAGATCACGCCCTCGCAGTTATGGCGGCGGGCTTCAGCCGACAGCGTCTCTTCGAACGCGCCGATATAGTTGACCGCGTTCTTGACCTTCTGCTTGGCCCATTGCGACAACGACCAATACGGAAAGCCGAAGAGACGACGGAACATGTTGACGAAACGGTTGGCCTGAATCGCGAAGTCGTAAGCCTTGTCGCCCAGATGCGCGAGCCAGCGCGCATTCTGCACGACAAGGTCGAAAATGTCGCCATGGATGACGAGGTAGCGCTTGCCGTCGACACCGACATGGACGGCGTTCTCGACGACTTCGATGCCGCCGAAATGCGTGCCGTAATAGGAGCGCAAAAACTCGTCGTGATTGCCGGGAATATAAATGACCCTGGCGCCCTTGCGGACGCGGCGGAGCATCTTCTGCACAAAGTCGTTATGCGACTGCGGCCAATGCCAGTTCGACTTCAGCGCCCAGCCGTCGATGATGTCGCCGACGAGATAGATGGTGTCTGCATCGTGAACCCGGAGGAAGTCGAGCAGCCGGTCGGCCTGCGAGCCCCGCGCTCCGAGATGGACGTCGGAAATGAACAACGTCCGGAAGTTACGTTCTGGATTCCCATCGCTCATGACGGCTGTTTCCATGCCTCAAAGAGTAGCAGATTTCTGCTGCATCGCAACAATAAAGGCAGACAAACGCATACTCACGCCACAAGGGCCGTATCGGTCCGCTCGAAACAAACCAGCGTGTAGATACCGAAGGGCGCAACCTTGCGCCGCTCAATCAGCGTTGCCTTGTCGTTTGATTGCGCCCATGCCTGAAGGCGGGCGAACGGGAACTCCGGACGCAATCCAAGCTTGCGGGTGCGCTTGGCCGCCCAGCGCTCTACCGCGGCGGCGACACCGACTTCCGAATACAAATGATTGACGAGGATGATCTTGCCACCGGGCTTTACCACCCGCGCACATTCCGAGAGCACTTGCTCCGGATTGGCGACAAGCGTGATGACGAATTGCGCCACCACACAGTCAAAAGTCGCGTCGGGGAAAGTCATCTGATGGGCATCCATCTGCATGACGTTCTTCACCCACGGATAACGGCCGCTGGCCATCTTGGCGCGGGCCTTCTCCAGCATCGGCTCACTCATGTCGATGCCGGTGATCTGCGTGGACGCGTCGTAGTCGTCGAACGACAACCCGGTGCCGACACCGACCTCCAGAATATTGCCGCCGACAGCGCGGGCCGCTTCGGCAGCGGCGCGGCGACCCATCACCATCACGGGACCGCAAACCGCGTCATAGATCGGCGCCCATCGGGCGTAAGCGGTTTCGACGACGTTTTTTTCCAGATCCAGCGTCATTGGCGTGTTCCAAGGCCACGATCCGACAACAGAATCAGATCAGGGGTTCATTCGTCCCGGAATTATCAGCGCTGTACGACAAATACGCGACAGACTGTCGCGCTGTTGTCATGGGTCGAAGGCGTGGAAATGGTGGATTGGCCCATGGGCTTGACTATGTCCCTGACCAACGCCGAGCCTGTCCGCTGCCGCGATCGCGGCGCTGATGAAATCCTTGGCGTGGCGAACCGCATCGTTGAGATTTTCGCCTTTGGCGAGACCTGCCGCGATGGCGGAAGACAGCGAGCAGCCGGTGCCGTGGGTATTGACTGTCGCGATGCGCGGCGCGGATAACCGAACGACCCCGTCCCCGCTGAACAGATAATCGATACTCTCTGGTCCTTCACCGTGCCCGCCCTTGATGAGGACGGCAGGACAACCAAATCGAAGCAGACGCTCGCCCTGCCCCGCGATCTCGCTCTCCGTTACGGCGAGTGGCTCGTCCAGAAGCGCGGCGGCCTCCGGCAAATTCGGCGTGACAACCCGCGCCAGCGGA
>DASWQB010000233.1:0-4304 GCA_036398335.1 Afipia sp.
TGAAGCCCTCCTGCGACCCTCATATTTCTAAATTGACACTCCGCCAAGGGTTTGTTTTCTCTGCGGTCTCACGCAAAGGCTCCGAATGACCGATTTCTCTATCTGGGTGCGCAAATGGTGGCCGGGCGTCATCCCTCTCGCCTTGCTGTGGGCGGCCGCCCTCTGGTTTACCACTGAGCCCATCGAAACGAATCTCGGGGCTTCGATTAATGCAGCGTTGAAAGACACTGTTCTGGACAAGACCCAGATCGAGGTGTCGGGCCGTGACGCGCGGTTTGCCGCGGATGCGTTTTCGGAGGAGGGACGCCGTAGCGCGGTGGCGCAGGCTGAAGCCGTTTCCGGTGTCAGGTTGCTGCATGACGAAACCAGGCTCATTCCCGAAGCCAAGCCTTTCATCTGGTCGGCCGAGCGCGATGTGGTGCGCATCACCCTTGGCGGCAGCGCGCCGCTTCCTGCGATCAGATCCAGATTAATGGACGCTGCCCGCGCCATCCCGGCGGGATCGGAAGCAGCGGATCACATGATCCTATCGCGCGGCGCCCCGCAGCGTTTCGATGCGGCGGCGCTTCTGCTGATCGATCAGGTCGGCAAACTGAAAGAGGGCAAGATTACCCTGACCGACAATGCGGTCACTTTGACGGGCATGGCACGTGAGATCGGAAGCCGCGAGGCGATTGCCGCCGCGCTGAAGAATCTTCCCGATGGTTATAGTGTTGCGGATAACGCCATCGCGGCGCCCCCTTATATCTTTCAGGCCAACAACGATCCTGTGGTCCAGACATTAACGCTCAATGGTTATGTGCCGGATAACAACTTGCACGCAGCGGTGATTGCGGCAATCGGCCGCAAATTCATCAGCGAAAAGGTCGTCGACAACCTCAAGGCCAGCGTCGGTGCGCCGCAAGGGTTTGCTAGTGCCGTGATGCTCGCGCTTGGCGGATTGTCGCGTTTGTCGACGGGCTCGTTGACGATCTCCGATCGCGACGTGAAATTGTCCGGCGACGCGCTTTATCCGGTGGCGTCCGAGCAGATCCAGGCCGATCTTAACTCCGGCCTGCCGCAGGGCTGGAAAGTCAAAGCCGACATTTCCGTGAAGCCGGTTGCGAGTCCGGTCGATCCCACGGTTTGTCAGCAGCTTTTCGTCGAAATGCTGGGCAAGGCAAAAATCAGATTTGAATCCGGCCGCGCCGCGATCGATCCGGATTCGATGGGTCTGCTAGACCGCCTTATCGAGACCGCGCTGCGTTGTCCCACCGCCAATCTTGAAATCGCCGGACACACCGACAGCGATGGCGACAATGCGGCCAATCTGGCGCTTTCCTTGCGCCGGGCGCAGGCGGTGGTGGATTATCTCGTCAAGGCCGGATTGCCGAAAGATCGCGTGACTGCTGTGGGGTACGGCGATACCAAGCCCGTTGCCCCCAACGATACCGATGAAAACAAGGCGAAGAACCGCCGCATCGATTTCGTGGTGAGGTAACAAGATGGCGTATCTGTTTGTTTTCAATTGGACCTGGATGCTGGCTGCGGCGGTGATCGGCCTTGGCATGGGCTGGATTGCCGTGGTCCGCCGCAGCGAGGGATTGTCGCGGCTTGCGCTTCGCCGGATCGTTATCGCCGTTGCAATTCTGCTTGTTGTTTCCTTGACGCATGTATTGCCCGGCCGGTTCGGTTACGGTCTTGATCTTGGTCTGGTCATGTTCGCGGTTTATTTGTTGGGCTGCACGTTCGGCTCATGGTTGCGTTTCAAGGTGGTTTCCCGTCCCGCCACCGCCAATTAATGGCCTTTCGCCGAACGCGGCTAAGCGCGGCTAAAATATTGGCCTCTCAAGGCGATAATCACGCTTAAACGGCATGCTTCGGCCTCGCGGGGAGGCGACGGGTCTGCTAGGAAGCGCTGCCGGGCGATTGAATTCATTCGAGGTTTTAATGCTGGAATCGTTTCGCAGGATCGTTGCGGTCCTGCGCGAAAAGCAAATCCTGCACAAGCTCGGCATCGCGATCAGCCTCGCGATCATCGGCTTCGCCTTTTATGTTCTCTATCACATGCTGCAGAACCTTGATCCGGACGACGTGATCGAGGCGCTGGGTCAGACGGAGTGGCGCACCATCGCGCTTGCCGGACTGTGCGTCGCGGCGGGATATTTCACGCTGACGTTTTACGATCTGTTCGCGTTGCGCACCATCGGTCATGCCGATGTACCTTATCGTGTTGCCGCTTTCGCCGGTTTCACGAGCTATTCGATCGGCCACAATGTCGGCGCCAGTGTGCTCTCCGGAGGGGCGGTGCGCTACCGGATTTATTCATCATGGGGACTGACCGCGATCGATGTCGCCAAGGTGTGTTTCCTTGCCGGCCTCACGTTTTGGCTCGGCAATGCCGCGGTTTTGGGTCTGGGCGTGGCCTACCATCCAGAAGCGGCTTCCTCGATCAATCAACTGCCTGTCTCGCTCAACCGCGTCGCAGCGCTGGTTATACTCGTGGTGCTCGTTGGTTACGTGATTTGGGTCTGGCAAAAGCCACGCCCGGTTGGGCGCGGAAGCTGGACTGTCGTGCTGCCGGGCGGCCCGCTGACTTTGCTGCAGATCGTCATCGGCATCGTCGATCTCGGCTTCTGCGCGCTGGCGATGTACATCCTGATGCCGGAGGAGCCCCATGTCGGTTTCGTCGTCGTGGCGGTGATTTTCGTATCGGCGACGCTGCTCGGCTTTGCCAGTCATTCGCCGGGCGGCCTTGGCGTGTTCGATGCCGCGATGCTTTACGGAATCTTGCACTTCGACAAGCAATTCGACAAGGAAGAACTCCTGGCCGGGATGCTGCTGTTCCGCCTGCTCTATTATATTGTGCCGTTCGTTATTTCGGTCATCCTGCTGACGTGTCGGGAGATCATCGTCGGAGCAAGGGCACGCCGGGCGGCGGCTTTGATTCGTAAGCTGGATGATGCCGCCACGCCGTAGCTCCCAAGGGAGATGAACCCGCTGTGACGGCGCCGGTTGGAGAAAGCCACTTGATCCGATGGCGATGAACGCACCTTCTTATCAGCCCCGCTCGCCATGGTCCGATCGGTTGCGGCGGTCAGGCCTTGTGGTGCTGGCGACGGGGATCGCGCTGACAGCGCTGGTGCTCCTGAACGATATTGCAGTTACGCACGCGCTTCTGGTTTTTATCTGCATTGCAGGAGCATCGCTGGTTCCGCTCCAGCTTCACAGCGTAGTCGGGACGCGCGATGACGCCGCCGAGGCGCGGCTTGCGGAAGGCGCCGCGGTGCGCGCCATGGTCGCCGGCATGCCGGATCCCGCGGTGCTGCTGGACCGGGTGGGCCGCGTTTTGCACCTCAATGCGCAAGCCGCGCAGCTCGCGCCCGCTCTGCGGCGCAATGAGCTGGCACTGTTCGCGCTGCGCTCTCCTGAAATCATCGCCGCTTTGCGCGCCTCGATCGCGACCACGCAAATCCAGCGCGCCAATTACGTCGAACACGTCCCG
The DNA here is from genome assembly GCA_036398335.1 of Afipia sp. Taxonomy (GTDB): domain Bacteria; phylum Pseudomonadota; class Alphaproteobacteria; order Rhizobiales; family Xanthobacteraceae; genus Afipia. Next base: position 3,485 of record DASWQB010000233.1, read on the forward strand.
GTCGAGCGCTGGATGGAACTTGTCGTGTCGCCGGTTTCGATGCCGACCGAGTTCGGTGGTATCGACAATTGCTTCCTGATGACGTTCCACGATCAGACGCAATTGCGACGTGTCGAAGAAATGCGCGCGGATTTCGTCGCAAATGCCAGCCATGAACTGCGAACACCGCTCGCGGCGCTCTCCGGTTTCATCGATACCCTGCAAGGGCCGGCGCGTGACGATCCGAAAGCGCGCGAGCGCTTTCTCGGCATCATGCATGCGCAGGCCACGCGAATGGCGCGTCTGATCGATGATCTGCTTTCGCTGTCGCGTGTGGAACTGAGCGCGCATGTCCGGCCGGACGCGCAGGTGAATGTCGTCCCTCTGTTGCGTCAGGTCGTGGACGGACTGGAAGTTCTGGCGCGCGAACGTCAGGTTGCGATCGAAGCCAGTTTGCCTCCGGCCCCCGTTCTGATCGCGGGCGACGGCGAAGAGTTGCTGCGTGTGTTCGAAAACCTGATCGAGAACGGCCTGAAGTATGGCGCCTCCGGCGGGCGCGTCGCGGTGACGCTGGGGAAGTCCATTGAAGGGGACGGTCCATCCGAAGTTCGTGTTGCGGTGCGAGATTTCGGTCCCGGAATCGCCCCCGAACATCTGCCCCGTCTGACCGAGCACTTTTATCGTGTCGATGTGGGTGACAGCCGGGCCCAAGGCGGCACGGGGCTTGGATTGTCACTGGTGAAGCATATTCTCAACCGTCATGGTGGGCGTTTACTCATCGAGAGCGTTCCGGGAAAGGGGGCGACTTTCACCGCTTGTTTTCCACTGGTCAGGCCTCCTT
>DASWQB010000234.1:0-1735 GCA_036398335.1 Afipia sp.
GGCGAGACCGGCAATGCGCCGTCCGACAAGATCGACCGCGCCTATTTCGACAATTACCGCAATGTCGGCCCGTATGCAGAGGTGTGGAACCAGTTCGCCGATCCGTCCTATCTGATGAAGCTCATCAGGATCGTGTGGGGCAAGGCGAAAAGCTACAAGCTCCTGGTCGCTGGTTCGGCGAGCGGGGAACTGGTCGGCGCGCTGCGCGATCTCGGCATCGACGCGTGGGGTGTCGAGAGCAACCGTTATATTCATGGCAAGACGCCGAAGGCGCTGCGCAAATACAACAAGCTCGGCTCGATCACCAAACTGCCGTTCAAGGCCGGCGAGTTCGATTTCGTATTCGAGACCAGCCTGTGCCATTTGTCCGACAAGCAGGTGAAGCGTGCGGTGCGCGAGCTCAATCGCGTGGTCAAGACGGGTTTTGTGTTCGGTTCGATCACCAGCGACATGGCGCCCGCTTTGATCGACAAATACGATCTCCTGCGCGGGGTAAAGAAGCTCGGCACCTGGTGGGAATGGTCGGAACTGTTCTTCAATAACGGCTTTGACCTGTCGATGCATCGACGCGACACGACCGAGGCGGTGTGGGCCGCGACGCTGGCCGCAGGCAAGGGGCCGGGCAACTGGTACGCCGACGCCGACAGCTTGCGTTATTCGTTTTTCGATAAGGTTGCGGCGGACGACGAATAGCGAATACGATGACGTGGTGGCCCTCTCACCGCGTCATCTTCCATCCCTTGCGACGTTTGCGCGCACCTTAAGCCGCAGTCATCAGCCCAAGCGACAGTCATCCGTATGTCACCAAGACCGCCTCCGTCCGATAAAGAAACGACGGACGTCGTTGAGAAGCTGATCGGCAACGAGGCCGAACGCAGCATCGTTGCAGCGGAGAAAAAGCGCGCGATCGCGCCGCCGGACGATGACGACGAGGAGGATGACGAGGAAGAAGAAGGCCTTGACATCGACGATGACGACGAGGATCTCGTCGCCTTTACCGCGAGCGAGGCGGCCGGCGCGCTGGCGACGATCTATCGGTTCACCTGGCCGATGATGCGTAATTACAAATCGTGGCTGGCATTCGTCGGCGTCGGTTTGTTTGTCGAGACGTTGTTCAACGTCATCATGCCGCTCAGCCTGAAATATCTCATCGACGACGCGCTCGGCGAGGAGGATTTCCAGGCGCTTTATACCATCCTCGGGGTGCTGGCGGTGGCCGGCATCATGACCTCGATCGTCGCGATCTGGTACGAATTGTGGGACGCGCGGCTCGCCGCCGCCGTCATCTCGGACGTGCGGACAAGGCTGTTCGACCATGTCCAGAGCCTGCCGGCATCGTTCTTCGGCCGCACCAAGCGCGGCGAAATCCTGTCGCGTTTCTCGGTCGACATGGCGGGCTATGAATCCTCGGTGAAGTCATTCGCCAACAGCGCGATGCTGCCGTTTCTCGAACTGCTGGCCGGTATCGCTTTGATGATCTGGCTGAACTGGCAGCTTGCCGCGGTCGCGCTGCTGGTGTTCCCGGTGACGCTGATCGGCCCGCGCATCCTGACGCCCAAAGCTGTGCAGGCCAATTACGATCAGAAGGTCAGCGAAGCCTCGATCCTCGGCGTCGTGCAGGAAAACATCGCCACGCAAATGGTGGTGAAGGCGTTCGGCTTGCAGCGCAGGGCGCTCGGCTGGTTCACGTTCCGCAACAACAGCGCCCGCCGTTCGATGGCGGACGCGACCTTCC
>DASWQB010000235.1:0-4011 GCA_036398335.1 Afipia sp.
AGGTCGTACAAGTCCTTGTCCATCGCCGGACCCGGATCGATCTTGTTCTTGATGCCGTCGAGGCCGGCCATCAGCATCGCGGCGAAGCCGAGATAGGGATTGGCCATTGGATCGGGGAAGCGGACTTCGACGCGCTTGGCCTTCGGGTTCGCCGTGTAGGGAATGCGGCAGGAGGCCGAGCGGTTGCGCGCGGAATAGGCGAGCAGCACCGGGGCTTCATAACCCGGGACCAGCCGCTTGTAGGAGTTGGTGCTGGCGTTGGTGAAGGCGTTCAGCGCCTTGGCGTGCTTGATGATGCCGCCGATGTAGTGCAGGCAGGTTTCCGACAGGTCGGCATACTTGTTGCCGGCGAATACCGGCTTGCCGTCCTTCCAGATCGACTGATGGACATGCATGCCCGAACCGTTGTCGCCATAGACCGGCTTCGGCATGAAGGTGGCGGTCTTGCCGTAGATGTGCGCGACCTGGTGGATGCAGTATTTGTAGATCTGCATGTGGTCGGCCATCAAGGTCAGGGTGTCGAACTTCATGCCGAGCTCGTGCTGGGCGGAAGCGACCTCGTGGTGATGCTTTTCGACCTTGACGCCCATCTTGGCCATGGCGCCGAGCATTTCGGAGCGCATGTCCTGCACCGAGTCCTGCGGCGGCACCGGGAAGTATCCGGCCTTGGTGCGGATGCGGTGGCCAAGATTGCCGCCTTCATATTCGGTGTCCGAATTGATCGGCAGTTCGGACGAGTCCAGCTTGAAGCCGGTGTTGTAAGGCGTGGTCTGATAACGCACGTCATCGAACACGAAGAATTCGGCTTCCGGCCCGACGAACACGCTGTCGCCAACGCCCATCGCCTTGACCTGAGCTTCTGCCTTCTTGGCGATGCCGCGCGGGTCGCGGTTGTAGGGCTGTCCGGTCGACGGCTCGAGAATGTCGCAGGTGATGACCATCGTGGTCTCGGCGAAGAACGGATCGATCGTCGCGGTGACGGGATCCGGCATCAAGGTCATGTCGGACTCGTTGATCGCCTTCCAGCCGGCGATCGAGGAGCAGTCGAACATGGTGCCCTCGGCGAAAATATCCTCGTCGATCATCGACACGTCGAAGGTGACGTGCTGCCATTTTCCGCGCGGATCGGTGAAGCGCAGATCGACGTATTTGACGTCGTTGTCCTTAATGGATTTCAGGACGTCTTTGGCGGTTTTCATGAATACCCCTTGTGGTCAGTAGGACGATTATGTCGCTCGAACGGCTTTGACGCCGCAACCTTGCGGCGTCACGTCTTATCGGGGGGAGGTTATAACTTCTTAACGGCCGGGTTTAAATGGCGTCGGCGCCGGATTCGCCGGTCCGGATGCGGATTGCCTCTTCGATGTTGGACACGAAAATCTTGCCGTCGCCGATGCGGCCGGTCTGGGCGGCGCGGCGGATCGCGTCAACGGCCCGGTCCACCAGATCGTCGCCGATCACGATCTCGATTTTCACCTTCGGCAGGAAATCCACGATGTATTCCGCACCGCGATAGAGTTCGGCGTGGCCTTTCTGACGGCCGAAACCCTTCGCCTCGGTCACCGTGATGCCTTGCAATCCGACTTCCTGAAGCGCCTCTTTTACTTCATCGAGTTTGAATGGCTTGATGATGGCTTCAATCTTCTTCACTGAACGTCTCCCGGCATTTCAACTTTTGCAGCCCTGTCGCAGCACGCGTACAATCGCCGCACATGCAGCTTAAGTGTTGTGTGCACCTTGAAAGCAGGGTCCATGCCAATTCCCGAGGGTTCGCGATTGCACCCACTTATCAAGCCGTTAACCTGTTGTGGCTGCCTTCTTGAGCAATTGCCAGTTAGGTTGCAGCCCTCATAATGAGCAAATGCATATTTATTATGCATCCAACCGTGTCCGCATGAATGAACAAAAGCGTCTGCCTTTGCAAGTGGCGCTATGAGTAAGTGATCCGCATGGAATTACTGAGTGTCGAGGAAATGCAGGAGGCCGACCGGCTCACCATCGCGGGTGGCACTGAGGGCTTCGCATTGATGCAGCACGCGGGCCGCGCGGTGGCGGATGCCGCGGCGGTGCTGGCGCCGGACGGCCCGATCGTGGTGGTGGCCGGGCGCGGCAACAATGGCGGCGACGGGTTTGTCGCGGCGGCTGATCTTGTGGCGCGAGGGCGCGAGGTCTCGGTCATCCTTCTGTGCAAACGGGACTCGCTGAAGGGCGATGCCGCCCGCGCGGCGCAGGAATGGAAAGGCGATGTGCTGCCGTGTGTGCCGGCATCGCTCGGCCATCCGGCGCTTGTGATCGATGCGCTGTTCGGCGCGGGTCTCGACCGTCCGGTCAAGGGCGATGCCGCCACGATCATCGAAGCGATCAACGCCGCCGATGCGCCGGTGCTGGCGGTCGATTTGCCGAGCGGCATCAACGGCACCAGCGGCGAGGTCATGGGCGTTGCGATCGAGGCCACGCAGACCGTCACCTTTTTCCGCCGCAAGCCGGGACATCTCCTGCTGCCGGGGCGGCTGTATTGCGGCGAGGTTCACGTCGCCGACATCGGCATTAAAGCTGACGTGCTGGACACGATCAGACCGCGGGCATTCCAGAACGTGCCTGAGCTGTGGCATGAATCCTTTCCGGTGCCGCAGATCGACGGCCATAAATATGCCCGTGGTCATGCGCTCGTTGTATCGGGCGACATGACGGCGACCGGCGCGGCGCGCCTTGCCGCTCGCGCGGCGCTGCGGGCCGGGGCGGGGCTGGTGACACTCGTGTCTCCGCGCGATGCGCTTGCCGTCAACGCGGCGTCGCTGACGGCGGTGATGATCCGCGCCGCCGATACACCAAAGCAGTTCGCAAAACTGCTGGAAGACAAGCGCCTGAATGCCTGTGTGATCGGACCGGGTGCAGGCGTCGGTTCGCACACGCGCGATTTTGTGCTGGAGATATTGTCGGCGCAGCGAAGCTGCGTTCTTGATGCCGACGCGCTGACGAGTTTTGCCGACCATCCTGAGCAATTGTTCAGCGCGATCCGCAATGCGCGCGCGCAGATCGTGCTGACGCCGCATGCGGGCGAGTTCGCGCGTCTGTTCAAGAGCGAGATCGCGGACGCGTCTCTTTCAAAGCTGGAACGCACGCGCATGGCCGCGACACAATCGGGCGCGGTGGTGCTGCTCAAGGGCCCCGATACGGTGGTGGCGTCGCCCGGCGGGCGCGCCTCCATCGCATCGAACGCGCCGCCATGGCTGGCGACGGCGGGCGCGGGCGATGTGCTGGCGGGCATGATCGGCGGCTTTCTCGCACAAGGAGTCGATGCGTTTGACGCCGCATCTATCGGGGTGTGGATGCATGGCGAGGCCGCGCATCAGTTCGGGCCCGGTTTGATTGCCGAGGATTTGTCCGAGACGCTGCCGGAGGTATTTGCCGATCTCTATACCGAGTTTGGGATCGGGTTCTAATTCGCTAGTTATTCGATGCCGTACCACCGCAGCAGGCGCGGCGCGCTCCACGCATTGCCCATCGCTTCCATCAGAAAATTACCAGTGAAGTCGGCGGCAAACGCGATGCGCTGGGTCTGGCCCGGCTGAAACACCAGCGTGTCGAGCCAGAAGGGTTTCCAGCCATCGTCCATTCGGTCGAGCAGGCGGAAATGATGGCCGTGCAGATGGAATGTCGCGGGAGATTGCGCGGCGTTCGTGATTGCGAGGGTGACGGTTTGCCCGCGTTTAACGCGCAGCGCCGGTTTTGAACTCCTGTCGAATGCAGCAGGCGCGCTCCACTGCGCGGGATCGAGCGACAAGTCGAAACGCTGCGCGGTTTTCAGATCGACGCGCGGCGACGCGCTGGGGCTGAGAGGCGCAGGCGCGGGCAGGGGCGCGGCGCGCTCCTCGCCGGAGGTGACGATGCGTCCGATCGGCATCGCCTTGGTGCCGTCATGCAGCAGAATGTCGGATGCCGTGCCGGACGGGCGCGCCGCATCGACGAACGCATCGGCCCGCGTGCCCGGCCCAAGCACGATCTGGCCGT
>DASWQB010000236.1:0-2901 GCA_036398335.1 Afipia sp.
AACGAGGCCGAGCGACTTCGCCTTGCGCGCATCGATGGTCTTGCCGGTGAGCATCATCGTCATCGCCTCAATAGGATTGACGAGATGAGCGAACCGCGCGGTGCCACCGAAACCCGGATGCAGGCCGAGCAGCACTTCGGGGAAACCGAAGCGTGCATCGTCGATGGCGATACGCATGTGACAGGCGAGCGCGACTTCAAGACCGCCGCCGAGACAGAAGCCGTGGATCACCGCGACGGTCGGAATCTTCAAATTCTCGAAACGATCCAGAATGCCATGGACGCGGCCTATCGCGTTTTGAACAGTTGCTTCGTCGTTCAGTCCCTTGAACTCGTTGATGTCAGCACCGGCGACAAAGCCGGACTTTTTCGCCGAGCGCAGCACGATACCAGCCGGACGATCGCTCGCAAGTGCGGTGACGATGGTGGCGAATTCCTCCAGCACCTCTGTCGACAAGGTATTGGCGCTGGTCCCGGCGCGGTCGATCAGAACCCATGCGATGCCGTCCTCGTCTCGCGTGACCTTGAAATTCTTGTAAGGACCCGCGACCGGCTCCGGTCCGAGTTCGAGCACGCGGTCCTTCAGGACGTTCATGATTTTGCTGTCCATGACCGTTCCCTTACACTGTCTCGATGAGCATGGCGCCGCCGAGACCGCCGCCGATGCATTCCGTCGCGATGCCGCGCTTGGTGCCGAGCCGCCTCATCGCGTTGACCAGATGCAGCACGATGCGGTTGCCGCTGGTACCGACCGGATGACCGAGGCTAATGGCGCCGCCATCGACATTGAGTTTCGCGCGGTCGATTTCGCCCGCCGCGCCGTCGAGACCGAGAACCTCGCGGCAGAACTTGTCATCATTCCAAGCGGCCAGGCAGCCGAGAAGCTGCGAGGCAAACGCCTCGTTGATTTCCCAAGTCTCGATGTCCTGCAATTTCAGATTATGCTTCTTCAAGAGCTTGGTCGCCGACAGCACCGGGCCGAAGCCCATGATGGACGGATCGAGCCCAGCCCACGCGCTGTCGGTGATGACGGCTTTCGGCGTCAAACCATGCTTCTTCACCGCGTCTTCCGACGCCAGAATGGTCCAGCAAGCGCCGTCGGTGATCTGCGAGGAATTACCCGCCGTCACCTGCCCCCACGGACGCTCGAATGCGGGCTTCAGTTTGGCGAGTTTGTCCGTTGAGGAGTCCGGCCGCACACCATCGTCGTGATCGTAGAACTTGCCATCGCGGGCGAAGGCGATCTCGACTTCGTTCTTCAAAAAGCCTTGCGCTTGCGCGTTGGCCAGCCGCTTATGGCTTTCCACGGCATAGGCGTCAGCCTGCTCGCGCGTCACACCCATCAGATGCGCGACGACTTCGGCAGTCTGGCCCATGTTGAGATCGGTGATCGGATCGGTCAGTCCGCGCTCCAGTCCGATGATCGGATTGAAATAAGACGGGCGCACTTTCAGGAATGCGGCGAGTTTCGCCAATGGCGTGCGCGCGGTCGCGAACTTGGCGAACCATCGCACGCCCGATTGCGGAAACACCAAAGGCGCATAACTGAGCGCCTCCGCGCCGCCTGCCAGGATCATGTCGGCGTCACCGGCCTCGATATAACGATAGGCGGTGTCGATCGACTGCATGCCGGAGCCGCAATTGATCTGCACGGTGAAGGCAACCATGTCCTCACCCATGCCGAGCCGCAGCGCGGCGACGCGCGCCGGGTTCATTTCATCGGCGATGACGTTGACGCAACCGAGAATGACCTGATCGAACGCGCTCGGCGCGAACGGTTGCCGCGCCAGCAGCGGACGCCCCGCCTGCACGGCAAGATCGACCGGCGTGAAAGGTCCGGGGCCGCCCTGCGCTTTCAGAAATGGCGTTCGGCTGCCATCGATAATATAAACGGGACGCGCCATCAGCTTGCTGCTCTTTCAGGAGAGGATTGCTTTTTCTTGTAGATCGGCGAGAGCGCCTCCGGCGCGAAATCATCGACCTCGACCACCAGCCTGACCGCTTCATGCGCCGCTTTCATCGCATTGCCTTCATCTGCCGTGATGATTCCGCGTTTAACGGCCTCGTCCCAATCGCGAATATGCGCGGCGCGCATTTTCTTTTCAATCGGCGCGTTCGCCGTGACGAGCAGGAACGCGCGCTCCAGCCGCGCCAGCGGGCCGTCGTCGTTCGCGCCGGCATGATAGAGCCCCGATGTCAGCCGGTCGCGGGCAGCAGACGGCTCAAGGACCAGTTGCGCGCACTGATGCACCGTCTTGTCGGATGGACCGAGCCCGTTGACGCCGAACGGCTGCACGATGAATTTCAAAATCGAAGCGACGAAACGGTTTGGCAAATTCGCCAGAATTTCAGCGAAGCGGTTTTCCATGGTGCGGATGCCATTCGCCATCACCCATTGCAGCGCCGGAAGATCGTCCTGCTGACGGCCCTCGTCCTCAAAGCGCTTTAGCGCGGCGGACAGAAGATAAAGCTCGGAGAGAATATCGCCGAGACGCGCGGAGAGCATTTCCTTGCGCTTCAACGCGCCGCCAAGAGTCAGGAACGCCATGTCTGCGGTAAGCGCGAAGGCCGTCGAATAACGCGACAACTGCCGGTAGTAGCCGGTCGCAACGCCGGCGTCGGGCGCGGGCGCGAATGCGCCGCCGGTCCAGCTTCGGCCCCACGCCCGGAAGAAATTGGTGATGGCATGGCCGACATGATTCCAGAACGCAGCGTCGAATGCCTCAAGTCCGGCCGTCTGATCGGGATCGCCGATCGCGTTCATCTCTTTCAAGAGATAAGGATGCGCGCGAACCGAGCCTTGCCCGAACACGATCAGATTGCGCGTCAGGATATTCGCGCCTTCCACCGTGATCGCCACCGGCACCGAGCGGTACAGATTGCCCATGTAATTTTGCGGACC
>DASWQB010000237.1:0-3138 GCA_036398335.1 Afipia sp.
CGGTTCAAAACGCATCGACATCGATGATCGCCTGAGCGAATGCCTGCGGTGCTTCCTGCGGCAGATTATGTCCGACGCCACCCGTGACAGTTCGGTGCTCGTATCTGCCGGTGAATTTTCCAGCATATGACGCCGGCTCGGGATGCGGCGCGCCGTTGGCATCGCTTTCAAGGGTGATGCTCGGCACGCCAATGCCCGGGCTTTCGGCAAGACGCCTCTCGATATCGTTATATTTCGCTTCACCCTCAACAAGCGCGAGACGCCAGCGATAATTATGGATCACGATCGCGACGTGATCGGGGTTATCGAAGGACTCGGCTGAGCGATCGAACGTGGCATCGTCGAAATGCCATTTCGGCGAAGCCAATTGCCAGATCAGCCTGTTGAACTCGTGCCTGTTCTTGTCGTAGCCGGCGCGGCCGCACTCCGTCGTGAAGTAGAACTGATACCACCATGCCAGCTCGGCCTTCGGCGGCAGCGGCATCTTGTTGATGTCGCGGTTGCCGATGAGATAGCCGCTCACCGACACCATCGCCTTGCAGCGCTCCGGCCACAGCGCTGCGATGATGTTCACCGTGCGTCCACCCCAGTCGAAACCGGCGAGGACCGCCTTTTGAATTTTCAGGGCATCCATCAAATCAATAATGTCGGCGGCGAGTGCGGCCTGCTGGCCGTTGCGCGGCGTATCTGCTGATAAAAAGCGTGTTGTGCCATAGCCGCGCAAATAGGGAACGATGACGCGATAACCCTTCGCCGTCAGCAACGGCACGACTTCGGCGAAGCTGTGAATGTCGTAGGGCCAACCATGCAGGAGAATGACCGCGGGACCGTTGGCGGGCCCCGCTTCATAATAGCCGGTGTCCAGAACGCCGGTGCGGATCTGCTTGATCGGTCCCATTCTGGCTGCGGTATTCGATGGTGCAGGCGCAGCGGAGGCAGGGGGCTGCGGAGCGGCGGCGGGTTCAGCCAGCCCGATCTGCGCGGTCGCAATGGTCATGGCGGCGGCTCCCAAAAAGAGACGGCGATGATGATCGATGCATTCGGACATACGTTCGCTCCGTGATTTGGAAAGGGCGGCCCGCCCGGCGAAGCGGACGGGCCAACTCCCTCAGATCAGGTTCAGTTCCACGTTGATGTTGCCGCGCGAGAGCTTGGAGTAGGGGCAGATCTGGTCTGCACGCTCCACCAACTCTCTTGCCTTTTCGGGGTTGAGACCCGGCAGGCCGATGTTGAGACGGGCCTGCAGCTGGAAACCGTCATTTACCGTGCCGAGATCGACTTCCGCGTCGATGAAATGATCGGAGGGGAGCGCGATCTTCAACTCCCCTGCCGCGCGGGCCATCGCTCCCTGAAAGCAGGCCGACCAGCCCGCCGCGAACAGCTGTTCGGGATTGGTGCCGGGAGCATTGCTGCCGGGACGCGACAGCTTGACGTCGAGTTGTCCGTCCGAGGAGCGCGCCGCGCCTTCGCGGCCGCCGGTGGTGTGGGTCTTGGCGGTGTAGAGAACCTTCTCGATCTGCGTAGCCATGATGCTTTTCCTTGCGAATGAATTATATCGTATCCGATACAATCGGACGCGCTACAAATAACCGAGACAAGGCCAATGTCAAGCCTTCCGATTTAATCGCATGCGATATATATAGGTGACGACACATCACGTTCTCGTGTGAGGGAGGGGATTATGGCGAAACGCGCAAAGGCCGGAGCGCGGCGGCCGGCAAAGTCCGGAACCAGGGCTGGCATGGACTTCCTCGAGGCAAGGCTGACGGCGCCCAAGCTGGCGGATTTCCTGTGTTTCGCCATCTATTCGGCGAACCTTGCCTATGGCCGCGCCTACAAGCCGCTGCTCGACGAACTGGGCCTGACCTACACGCAGTACATCGTGATGGTGGTGCTGCGCGAGCAGGACCATCAGACAGTCGGCCAGCTCGGCGAGAAGATGTTTCTGGAATCCAACACGCTGACGCCGATCCTCAAGAAGCTGGAGGAAATGGGCTATGTGCGCCGCCAGCGCGACCCGAAGGACGAGCGGCAGGTGGTGATCAGTCTCACCGATGAGGGCCAGAAGCTGCGGGAGAAAACCCTGTCGATCAACCTCATCAAGGAATCCGGCCTGAGCATCGATGAGCTCGCCACGCTTCAGAAAAACGTGGTGCGGCTGCGCGGCAATCTCATCAAGGCGGCGAAGGGGAAATAGAGCGTGCATCGCTGCATGCCGTCATTGCGAGCGAAGCGAAGCAAGCCAGCGCGGTTGGCATAAAGTCCGGATTGCTTCGTCACTGACGCTCCGCAATGACGCGCCGGCGGCCCCGATGCGTTACGCCCGAAAGACCGTGTAGCCGAGGACCAGCAGCAGCAGGAAGATGGCTAGGAAGATGTAGAACAGCACGCGCGCGATATCGGCTGTTGCCACCGACACGCCCGAGAAGCCGAGAAATCCGGCGATGACGGAAATAATGAAAAAGATGAAAGCCCATTTCAGGATCGACATGATCACGCCTCATGTTTGACCGCATGAAAACAAGCGAGGGCAGGGAAAGTTCCGTGACGGCCAGACCGCAGCGCGCGTCATGTACGTGTGCGGTATCGACGCTCGCCGCGCGCCGTTATTCTGACGTTCGCCGCCGCGCGAACTCCGCCAGCGCAAAGCGGGCCAGCGGCGCGAGTTTGCCGTCGATGCGCGCAAGATCGTCCGGCGCGGAAATGAAAAGCGCGCCTTCGGTGATAATGAGTTTGTCTCGTGGAATATCGCGCACGAGATAGATCTCGCAATCGAGCATGCCGCCTTCGTTGGGTTCGCTCTCGCGGTCGATGTCGGCGCCGTCATAGCGCAGCAGCAGTTCGAATCTGTCCGCCGGGACGGGATGACTGATCTCTTCTTCGATCTCGCGCACCGCACATTCAAGATTGGTCTCGCCATTCTCGCAATGACCGCCGAACAACGAAATCTTGCCGGGCTGCAGGATGTTTGGAATATCGTCGCGCTGTTGAAGCAACAGATTGCCGGACGTGTCGAGCAGGATGGCGCAGCCGATGCGGCGGGGAGGGGCGAAATCATGTCTTATGTCTAGCACGAAATTCCATCAGCATATGATTGCAATCAGCTATCGGGTCTCTCAACCACAAACGCCAAGATAA
>DASWQB010000238.1:0-11240 GCA_036398335.1 Afipia sp.
CAGATAACATTCGGGATGATTGGCGGTGATCGAATGCGCGATATTCTGCATCAGCACGGTCTTGCCGGTGCGAGGCGGCGCGACGATCAGCGCACGCTGGCCCTTGCCGATCGGGGCCACGATGTCGATGACGCGGGCCGACAAATCCTTGCGGGTCGGATCGTCGATCTCAAGACGGAAGCGCTCGTCCGGAAACAACGGGGTAAGGTTGTCAAAATTCACCTTGTGCTTGGATTTCTCCGGCTCTTCAAAATTCAGCGTGTCGACCTTGAGAAGTGCGAAGTAACGCTCGCCTTCTTTGGGGCTGCGAATCTGGCCCTCGATGGTGTCACCGGTGCGCAGACCGAAACGGCGGATCTGCGAGGGCGAGACGTAGATGTCGTCCGGGCCCGGCAAATAATTTGCGTCCGAGGATCGCAGGAAGCCGAAGCCATCCGAACGAATCTCGACAACACCTTCACCGATGATGTCGGTCTCCTGGCTCGCCATCAGCTTGAGAATGGCGAACATCAGCTCCTGCTTGCGCATGGTGCTGGCATTTTCGACCCCAAGCTCTTCGGCGAAGGAGACAAGCTCCGCCGGCGTCTTGGCTTTGAGGTCTTGTAGTTTCATTTCCCTCATGGGGTGGTCCTGTAGAAAAAAGAGATTGGGGAAGGCAAGAAGGGTTCTGCCTGCTGAAAACGCGGACAACTACAAAAACGGAAGTCCGCAGGTCTTGAGCGAAGGTGCCTTAAGCGAGGAAGGTGCCGGGAGGCCTTGAACCTGATGTGACGGTCGGCCGAGAGACCGGAACGCAATCACATCCGCCTGCGTGGGGTAGGATGGCCGCAATATAGAAAATTGCAGAGCAACGCGCAAGAACATCGTTTAAGCAGATTGCTGCCCGGCAATACCTTGAGCCGCAAAGGGTTAAAACGGCTTCACAATGACCAGAATGACGATCGCGATCATCAGCACCGCCGGTACTTCATTCAGAATCCTGTAAAATCGAGGGCTTCTGGTATTCCGGTCAGCCGCAAAATCCCGCGTTCGGCCAACCAAAAATCCGTGTACTGCGGACATCACGATGACCAATGCGAATTTGGCGTGCAACCAGCCGGCCTTTTCCCATTGTCCCGCCCACGCAAGCCAAAGTCCTGCCAGCCACGTTACCATCATCGCCGGATTGATGATGATTTTCAGCAAACGCCGTTCCATTTCCTTGAAGGTCTCGGACTGCTTTGAGCCGATCTCGGCCTCACAATGATAAACGAACAAACGCGGCAGATAGAGCATTCCCGCCATCCAGGAGATGACCGCAATAACATGCAGCGCCTTGATCCATTCGTACATTAAATGACCTGAAACCGTTTCGAGATGATCGCGTTATCCGCAAGCTGATTAGCACATCGATCGATGCTGAGATGGAGATTATAGTCGGACTCACACCTGCCTTAAATATCCTATCAAGATTCTTAAGGTTGGAGTCTGTGTTGCAGTGAATAGCGCCGGCGCAATGTTCTCCCGATTCAATCAGTTGTTTGTCCACATAGGCTGAAATTATCCAACGTGCTTTCAGCTGTCGCAGGGAAGAGAAATAAACGGGGTGGTTTCAAAGGTTTGGCTGAACCAGCGGGATGAATATCCCAAGACAAATCCACATAACCCCGTTAAGCTTCGTGCTGCTCTGGATTGCGTCCTTCTAAATGCCGGTGTGAATAACTTTGCGACTTATACAAAGACCGGCGTGGTTCGACGTCGCGCTTCCCAATCGCCCACAGCAATACACAGTCATACACGGCGTCCATTCGTTTCCGGGCGGCGAATTAATCCAACGGAATTCCGATGTCGCCTGCGAGCGGTAATTATTTTCACCTCCATATGATTTCCGATTCGACCGGCGAGACGTTGATCACCGTCGCGCGTGCTGTCGCTGCGCAATATTCCAATGTCACCCCGGTGGAACATGTCTATCCGCTGGTGCGCAGCCAAAAGCAGCTCGACCGTGTTTTGACGGAAATCGAGGAAGCACCGGGCATCGTGCTGTTCACGCTGCTAGAGAAGGATCTGGTGGAACGGCTGGAAGCCAAATGCCGGGATATCAATATTCCGAGCCTCTCGATCATCGGTCCGGTGATGGAATTGTTCCGGGCTTATTTGGGCCGCGAAACCTCGCAGCGCGTGGGTGCTCAGCACACTCTCAACGCGGAATATTTCAAACGTATCGACGCCCTGAATTATACGATGATGCATGACGACGGTCAGCATGTCGAAGGACTGGAGGACGCCGACGTCGTGCTGGTCGGCGTATCGCGCACCTCAAAAACGCCGACATCGATCTATCTTGCCAATCGCGGCGTGCGAACAGCGAATGTACCGCTGGTGCCGGGCATCCCCATCCCCCATCAACTTGAAACGCTGAAAAAACCTCTCGTGGTCAGTCTGCATGCCTCGCCGGAGCGGCTGGTACAAATCCGGCAAAACCGTCTTCTGGGCCTCGGCGCGCAATCGAGTGACGACTCTTACGTCGATCGTCAGTCCGTCGCGGATGAGGTTTTATTCTCGCGAAAGCTGAGCGCCAAATATGACTGGCCTTCGCTCGACGTGACCCGCCGCTCGATCGAGGAAACCGCTGCCGCGATCATGAAACTTTTTGCCGACCGGCAGCGCCAGAGCGTGGGAAGTTCATGAGCGCGCCAAACACCTTTATTCTGGCTTCGCGAAGCAAAGCGCGGCAAACGCTGCTGCGCAATGCTCAGATCGATTTCGAGACGGCGCCGGCCGACATTGATGAGCGGGCTATTCAGCAAGACTCGGCATTGCGCGATGGTGGCGCAATCGCCGAACATCTTGCGCGGGCAAAGGCCTTGAATGTTTCGGGGTTGAATCCTGGGCGGGTCGTGATCGGCGCGGATCAGACGTTGGCGCTGGGCGGTGAATTGTTCAACAAGCCTGCTGACCGCGCCGCGGTCGCAAACCAGCTGCGCGCGCTCAGCGATCGCACCCATTATCTGCATTCCGCCGTCGTGGTGGCGAAGGATGGCAATATTCTGTTTTCTCATGTCGCCGTCGCGGGTATGACCATGCGCGTGCTCGATGACGACACGATTGCGGAATATCTCAATCGTGTGGGAGATGCCGCCACGCAAAGCGTCGGCGGCTATCAGCTCGAAGGGCTGGGCATCCGCTTGTTCGAACGAATCGAGGGCGATTACTTCACTATTTTGGGACTGCCGCTGTTGCCCCTGCTCACCTTCCTGCGCGCGGCGAAATTTATCGTGCTGTAAAAGGCCAACCCATGTTTGTGCTTGGACTGACCGGCTCGATAGGAATGGGTAAATCCACGACCGCCAGGCTGTTTCTTGAGGCCGGCGTTCCTGTCTACGACGCCGATGCGATCGTTCACGCGCTTTATGAAGGCGAGGCGGTGGCAGCGATTGAAGCAGCTTTTCCGGGTGCTGCTGCGTCCGGCAAGGTCGACCGGCAAAAATTGTCCGGCTTCGTGGTCAACGATCCGGCGGCGATGAAAAAACTCGAAGCCATCGTGCATCCGATGCTGCGCGCTCATGAGCGCGCTTTTCTTGACGAAGCCGAGGCTGCAAAAGCTCCCGTCGCCGTATTGGACATTCCATTGTTATTCGAGACCGGCGGCGAAAACCGGGTCGATGCAGTTGTGGTGGTCACGACCACGCCGGATATCCAGCGCGAGCGAATATTGGCGCGGCCCAATATGACGGCCGACAAGCTGGCGGCGGTTCTGGCGCGGCAGATGCCCGATGAACAGAAGCGCAAACGCGCCGATTTTATCGTGGATACATCGCATGGTCTGGGTCCCGTGCGGCAGCGGATTGGCGAAATCCTCGCGAAAGTCGCTACAATGCCAGAACGCCGACGCTGATTCGGCAGACCGGTTCATCCTCATGCGCGAAATTGTTCTCGATACCGAAACCACCGGCCTCGATCCGCTGCGCGGGGATCGTCTGGTCGAGATCGGTTGCGTCGAGCTGATCAATCACATGCCGACCGGGCAGGTCTATCACTGCTATCTCAATCCCGAGCGCGACATGCCGCAGGAAGCGTTCGCGGTTCATGGATTGTCGAGTGCATTTCTGTCGGACAAGCCGCTGTTCTCCGCGGTCGCCGGGGAGTTTCTCGCCTTTATCGGCGAGGACACCCCGCTCATCATCCACAATGCTTCGTTCGACATCGGCTTCATCAATGCGGAACTGGGGCGGCTGGCGCGATCGGCTATTGCGCGCGAGCGTCTGGTTGACACGTTGCTGCTGGCACGGCGCAAGCATCCCGGCGTCTCAAATCGTCTCGATGATTTGTGTTCACGCTACGCCATCGACAATTCGAAGCGCACCAAACACGGCGCGTTGCTCGACGCCGAACTTTTGGCGGAAGTCTATATCGATCTGATCGGCGCCCGGCAGTCGTCGCTGATTCTGGCGGAGACACACCAGACCACCACCAGCGGCATGACCGTTGAAAGCGGCCGGCGGATGCGCGAAGCTCCGCTCACGCCGCGAATGACCGATGAGGACCGGGCCGCGCATCAAAGCTTTGTCGCCTCGCTTGGTGACAAGGCCATCTGGCGCGAATTTCTCGGTCCGGCAGAATAGCGCGCCGACGAAAATGGTCTCAGCTCGGCCGGATCTGAGCGGCTTGGCGCGCCATGTTCTGACGATAGAGTCCGACGAAATCCACCGGATCGAGCATCAAGGGCGGGAAGCCGCCATTGCGGGTGGCGTTGGACACGATTTCCCGGGCGAACGGAAACAGCAGCCGCGGACATTCGATCATCACCAGCGGATGCAGATTTTCCTGCGCGACATTTTGAATACGGAACACGCCCGCATAGACCAGATCGAACGCGAACAACACCGAACCGTTGCTTTCCGCTTTGCCTTCGATTGACAGCGACACCTCATAATCATCTTCGGCAAGACCGGCGGCGCTGACATTAATCTGGATATTGATCGCCGGCTGGGTTTCGCGCGGGGCCAGCGAGCCGGGCGAGTTCGGGTTCTCGAACGACAGATCCTTGATGTATTGCGCCAGAACATTGAGCTGTGGAGGGGCCTCGCCCTCGAGGGGGGCGCCGTTGCCGTTGGTCATATTAAGGTCTCTCCCGAGAGTGGATCCGCGTAAACAGAGTGTCGTGCGGGCGAGTGGCTATCATAGCCCTGCCGCATTCCACAAGGACGATGGGCTCGGAAACCGCCGCAAAAGGTTGGCCGGGGATCGCGGATAGGTTAGAATTTGCGGCAAATAAGCGTGGCTGGGCGGCATTAAGCCTGTTTCGCCGTTCACCCACGATCCTTGTGTTTCTGGCTCGATCGGCTTTGAACGGGATTTAAAAAGGCGTGGCAAACGGTCGTGTTGGTGTTGCCGGATTTCGTGCCTAGATCATGTGGCACTGGTAACCGTTACGGCGGCTTCAAATGTCGGCGATGACGCCGATTGGAAAGTGAATCGACGTGGATATTTACACCATTATTTTTCTGGCTCTGGCCGTCTTTATTTTCCTGCGGCTTCGGAGTGTGCTGGGTCAGCGCACCGGCGCTGAGCGGCCCCCATTCGACCGCGCGGCCCGGGATGTGGCGCAAAGCGGCAACGACAATGTCTTGCCGCTGCCGGGCGCGATCATCGATCAGGCGCCGCTGGCGCCCGCGGCGGAACCCGTCCCCGCTGCCGATCGGTGGAAGGGCGTGGCTGCACCGGACTCGGCGCTCGCATCAGGATTAAACGAAGTTGCTGCCAGCGATTCGTCTTTCGACGCGCAGCACTTTATCTCAGGAGCGAAGGGCGCTTATGAGATGATCGTGCTGGCGTTTGCAAACGGCGATCGGCGCGCGCTCAAAGATCTTCTGTCGTCTGAAGTCTATGATGGCTTCGAGGCCGCGATCCGCGGCCGCGAACAGCGCGGTGAGAAAGTCGAAACGCGCTTTGCCTCCATCGACAAAGCCGAACTGGTCAGCGCCGGCGTGCGCGACCGCGTCGCACAGCTCACCGTTCGGTTTATCTCGCAGATGATTTCCGTCACCCGCGACAAGGCTGGCGCGGTGATCGACGGCAATCCGGAAAAGCTCACCGATGTCACCGATGTGTGGACCTTCGCGCGCGATGTGTCCTCACGTGATCCGAATTGGAAGCTGGTTGGCACCGAGAGCGGACACTGATTTCAATCGAATCAGCCGCGCGAGGCTTCGCACGGTCGCGCTTGTTTGTGTGGCCGTGACAATTTCTTTGGGCGTCGCGACGGCGATGGCTCGCGTGCGCCGAGGGCCCCACCACGCTGCGCCTCCCGACATCATTAAAATACGCCCCCGCCCCGAAAGTATTTTATGGCCGCTTGAGATTCCCGGCAGCCAATATGCTCCGCTGTCGTGGAGCGATGTTGCGGGCTGGAGCGACGACGACCAACTCGCGGCGTTCAAGACGTTTCGAGCGAGCTGCGCGCCGATTGCCGCGCAAGCCGGCCCGCCGCCGGATGACAAATTTCTGGGTGCGACCCTTCGCGTTCCTTGCAGGGCGGCTCGCCGCGCGCAGATCAACGATACGGTTGCAGCACGCGCGTTTTTCGAACAGCACTTTGTGCCGCTGCAAATCTCGCGTCTCGGCGAGGATGCCGGGTTTGTCACCGGCTATTATGAGCCCGTGGTCGAGGGCTCGCGCACCAAGAGCGATGTCTATACCGTTCCGATCTATCGGCGCCCGTCGAATCTGTTCGTGCGTGGCTACAATCAGGCTTCGCCGAGCCTGCCTAATAAAGGCGAGGTCTTTCGCAAGATTGGCCGCCGCAAACTGGTGCCGTATTACGACCGCGGCGAGATCGAGGACGGCAAGATCGCGGGACGTGGGCTGGAAATCGTCTGGCTGAAAAATCAGACGGATTTGTTGTTCATCCAGATTCAGGGCTCCGCGCGGATCAAACTCGAGGACGGATCGATGGTGCGCATCAATTACGATGCGCATAACGGATATCCCTACACACCGATCGGCCGCGTTTTGATCGAGCGCGGCATCATTCCTAAAGACCAGATGTCGATGCAGCGCATCCGCGAATATATGGAGCAGAACCCGGGTGCAGCGGATGAGCTTCGCCGTCAGAACAAATCCTATGTGTTTTTCCGCGAAGTGACCTTGTCGGACAAGGACGAAGCCGTCGGTGCGCAGGGCGTGCCACTGACTCCGGGCCGCTCGATCGCGGTCGACAAATCGATGCATCTTTACGGCACGCCGTTTTACATCGACGCCACGCTGCCGATCGAAACGGACACATCGAATACGCCATTCCGCCGCCTGATGGTCGCGCAGGACACCGGCTCGGCCATTGTCGGTCCGGCCCGTGCCGATCTTTATTTCGGGGCGGGCATGGAGGCTGGACGCGTTGCGGGTCGAATCAAAAACGCGGCGCGCTTTGTTTTGCTGCTGCCGAAAGAACTCGATCCGGTTGAGCGCGCCAAAACCATCCCGTTGCCGGACGAGCGGCCGTCGGCGCGGATCGCCAGGGATTTTCCGCAAAAGCCCGCCGGCCAAACTGATGACCCGGCGAAAAGCACAGCGAAAGATTCCGGCGCGAAGGATGCAGCCAGCAAGGATAATCCAAGGTCAGGCGTGCCCTTGCCGGAAGCGCGGCCGGCCGAGGCATCGAAAGGCGCAGCGTCATCGAAGACGTCAAACCCATCGCGCCAGCAATGAAACGCCCGTCATCACCTGAATTGCCGTCTTCTGCGAAACGCAAGCGTGCGCTGAGCACAGAAGAGCGTGCGCTGTGGGAAAGCATCGCCAGAAGCGTCAAACCGCTGCGCAAGAAGTCTCGTGTGGCCAAAGCTGAGCTTGCTGAATACGCTCCGCCGGTAAATTTGCAAAAATCCGAAAAATCTTCTTCACAGCCTGTCGTGCCACCTCGCATTACAAAAGTGCCGGCGAACAAGTCCGCAATATTGCCGCCACTTGCTCCGATTGGCCGCCGCGCGCGTGCGCAACTCTCAAAGGGGCGAAAGGAGATCGATGCGCGGCTCGATCTGCACGGTATGACACAGGCGCGGGCGCACCGTGCGCTGCTCGGCTTTCTTCACCGCGCCAGCACTGACGGCCTGACCTTCGTTCTGGTCATTACCGGCAAGGGCACGTCGGGCGAAAACCCCGAGCGCGGCGTTCTGCGCCGGCAGGTGCCCGAATGGCTGTCATTGCCGGAGTTTCGCGGTCTCGTTGTCGGCTTTGAGGAGGCGAATATCGGCCATGGCGGCGCGGGCGCGCTGTATGTGCGGGTGAGACGCGCGCGGTGACGTGGTGTTCGTTATCGCCGGGCATAGCCCGTTGCAGACGGGCGTAATGCCCTTATGAGCCAGAAATCCGCCATTTTGAAAATTTTCAAACAGGTGGATACGCTGGGTCAAGCCCGCCTATGACGCTCTGACGTTGAACATTCAGGCTTGTAAGTTTTACAAAATAAACCTGCTGAGATCGGCATTTTTCGCCAGATCGCCGACATGCTTCTGCACATAGGCCGCATCCACAGTGACGGTCTGGCCATTCATATCGGGCGCGTGGAATGAAGCCTCGTCGAGAACGCGTTCCATCACCGTTTGCAGCCGCCGCGCGCCGATATTCTCCACGCTGGAGTTCACCGCGACAGCGACATCGGCCAGCGCGTCAATTGCGTCGTCCGCGATGTCGAGTGTCACGCCCTCCGTCTGCATCAGCGCGATATATTGCTTGATGAGTGAAGCCTCCGGCTCGGTAAGGATGCGGCGCATGTCATCGCGCGTCAATGCCTGCAATTCGACACGGATAGGCAGGCGGCCCTGCAATTCCGGCAGCAGGTCGGATGGCTTTGCGATATGAAACGCGCCCGACGCGATAAAGAGAATATGATCGGTCTTCACCGCGCCGTGCTTGGTGGAGACCGTCGTGCCTTCGATCAGCGGCAGCAGGTCGCGCTGCACGCCCTCGCGGGAGACGTCGCCGGTACGCGCGCCATCGCGCACACAGATTTTATCGATCTCGTCCAGAAACACGATACCGTTGTTCTCGACGGCGTGGATGGCTTCCTGCGTGAGCTGCTCGTCGTCAAGCAGCTTGTCGGATTCCTCATTGACGAGGACTTCGTGTGAATCCACCACGGTGAGGCGGCGAGTCTTGGTGCGTCCGGCCATCTTGCCGAAGATATCGCCAATCGAGATCGCGCCCATCTGCGCGCCGGGCATGCCGGGAATCTCGAACATCGGAGAGCCGCCTGCGGCCTGTGTTTCAATTTCGATTTCCTTGTCGTTCAGTTCACCCGCGCGCAATTTTTTGCGGAAGGATTCGCGGGTCGCGGCGCTGGCGTTCGCGCCGACCAGCGCGCTCAGCACACGCTCTTCGGCGGCCAGCTGTGCCTTGGCCTGTACGTCCTTGCGTTTTTTCTCCCGGGTCTGCGCGATGCCGACTTCGAGCAAATCGCGGATAATCTGTTCGACGTCGCGCCCGACATAGCCCACTTCGGTGAATTTCGTCGCTTCGACCTTGATGAACGGCGCACCGGCGAGCCGCGCCAGGCGCCGCGCGATCTCGGTTTTGCCGACGCCGGTGGGTCCGATCATGAGAATGTTTTTCGGCAGCACTTCTTCGCGCAAATGGCCGGTGAGTTGTAGCCTGCGCCAGCGGTTGCGCAGGGCAATGGCGACCGCGCGCTTGGCGTCGGCCTGGCCAACGATGAAGCGATCGAGTTCTGAGACGATTTCGCGGGGAGAGAAGTCAGTCATGTTGCTTGCTTTACGGTGAGATCAGGTCGCCAGCGACTCGATGGTCACATTGCGATTGGTGTAGACGCAAATATCGGCGGCGATATCGAGCGCGCGGCGAACGATGGTCTCGGCGTCCTTGTCGGTATCGGCCAGCGCACGCGCGGCCGCGAGAGCGTAATTGCCGCCGGAGCCGATCGCCATCACGCCGTGCTCGGGCTCCAGCACGTCGCCCGTGCCGGTCAGAACCAGCGAGACGTCCTTGTCGGCGACGATCATCATCGCCTCCAGCCGCCGCAAATACCGATCCGTACGCCAGTCTTTCGCCAGTTCGACGCAGGCACGGGTCAGTTGCCCTGGATATTGTTCGAGCTTGCTCTCCAGCCGCTCAAACAACGTGAAGGCGTCTGCGGTTGCGCCGGCGAAGCCGCCGATGACCTGATGGTCCCCTTGGCCCTTGCCAAGTTTGCGGACCTTTCTGGCGTTGGATTTGATGACGGTCTGGCCGATGGACACCTGTCCGTCACCGCCGATCACCACCTTGCCGCCTTTGCGGACGGTGAGAATGGTGGTGCCGTGCCAGACTTCCGGTTGTGAGGCTTGCATGGAGATTCCCTTCATGGGAGCTGATTTAAGTGTCCCAGGGCAGGGATGCAAATGACCCCGAATTTTGGTCACCATAGTGCGACATGAGCCCAAATCGGCGTCCCGGTGCAGTAGCGAAGGTGTCATCCGCCTGTTAAAAGGCGCTCGAAACTTATAAGGGCGCGTATTCCGGGCGCAAAACCGGTGCCCACTTTTGCGGAATACGCGCAGGTTCTGGAACGATTTTCATGCGAACGGCGACGATCAAACGCAAAACCAAGGAAACCGACATTCAGGTGTCGGTCAATCTGGACGGCACCGGCAAAGCGGACGTCGCCACCGGAATCGGCTTTTTCGACCATATGCTCGATCTTCTGGCGCGGCATTCGCGGATCGACATCACGGTGAAGGCGGTTGGCGATCTGCATGTCGATCATCACCACACCACCGAAGATGTCGGTATCGCGCTTGGCCAGGCGGTGAAGCAGGCGCTCGGCACGATGGCCGGGATCAATCGCTACGCCAGCATTCACATGCCGATGGACGAGACGCTGTCGCGCGTGGTGATCGATATTTCGGGCCGCCCCGTGCTCGTGTTCAAAGTTGCGTTTCCGCGCGACAAGGTCGGCGCGTTCGACACCGAACTGGTGCGCGAGTGGTTTCATGCCTTCTCGCTGAATGCCGGAATCACGCTGCATGTCGAGACACTGTACGGCGAGAACAGCCATCACATCGCCGAATCCTGCTTCAAGGGGCTCGCGCGCGCACTTCGCGCGGCGATCGCCATCGATCCGCGCGCTGCGGACGAAGTGCCCTCCACCAAAGGCCAGCTGGGCGGCTAGAGATCCGCCGATCTGTGTCTATATGTGGCACGCAGACCTATATCGGAGCGCGGGGCTTTTTCGGAGACAGAGACATGGCCGTTTACACAGTGCATGCGCC
>DASWQB010000239.1:0-19704 GCA_036398335.1 Afipia sp.
TTCAGTTTTGAGGTGTGGCGGCCGATGTGCCCATGGATGGCTCATGCGAACATAAAGAACGCGACATCCGGCGTTTATGCAAGGACAGAACTACGATCCGGACCGCCCGCCCTCTTAGCCGCCGATCTTGCGCGCCTTGCCGGGCGGCCGCGCGCCTGACGGCAGCAGCCGCGCCGCCTCTATTAATGTCTGCTCATATTTCGCGCGCTGTTCCTCGATCTGCCGCGGTGTCCAGTCCCAGAAGCCCGAGCCGGTCTTGGTGCCGAAATTGCCCGCCTCCACCAGCGCCTCGATCGAACGGCCAGGCTTGGCGGCATTATTGAGGTAGGGATAGATCGATTTGCCGGCTGCGTAGTTGGTGTCGAGTCCGGCCAGATCCTTTTGCAAGATGGGACCCGCGGCGATGTAGCGAAAGCCGAAGCCGTAACGCACCGCGGCATCGACGTCTTCCGGCGTCGCGAGGCCTTCGTCGAGGATCGCGTAGGCTTCACGCATCAACGCATGTTGCAGACGATTGGCGAGAAATCCCGGCACGTCCTTCGCCACACGGATCGGCACGCAGCCGACCGACTCCATGATCTCAAACATCCGGTCCATGGTCGCCGCGTCGGTGAACTCACCCGCGACGACTTCAACTGCCGGCACCAGATGCGCCGGGAGAAAGAAGTGAAGCCCGCCCATACGATGGCGGGTCGGCAGGCCCTGCGCCATTTCGGTGATGCGCAGACCCGATGTGTTGGTGGCCAGCGGAATGTTTGCCGGGGCGAGCTTGTCCAGCTTTGCGAACAGCTCGCGCTTGAGGTCCATCTTTTCGGGTGCCGCCTCGATCAGAAGCTCCACACCGTCCCATGACAAACCTTCAAGCGAGTCCACGAGAGAGAATTCGTCGGCACCCGCCGACGGATCGAGTTGGCTGACCGACAGCGCGACGCGCTCGCGTGCGCGTTCCCAGTTCGCGGTGTTCGTCTCAACCGCCCGCACCGACCAGCCGCCACGCAGGAAGATCGCCGCGATGTCGCAGCCCATCAGGCCGCAGCCAATGACAACGAGAGTCTTGCTCACGCCCGATCCTTTCAAGACCAAGCCTCTGCATCCAACTTGGCGATGACTTTTTCATCGAAGGCATAGCCGAGACCCGGATCGGTCGGCAGCGCGAGACCCTTGCCCGGCACCACCTTCACCTGCCGGTCGATGATCTTGCGGAAGTTCAGAACCTGATCGTCCGCGAAATATTCGACCATCTCGCCATTCGGCAGCGCCGCGACAAGATGCAGATGCAGATCGTGGAACCAGTGCGGACACATGTTGACGCCGTAGCAATCGGCCATCGCCGCGATCTTCTTGAACTCGGTGATGCCGCCGCACACTGCAGCGTCGGTTTGCAAAATCGCAGCCGCGCCCTTATCGAGCAGCTCCTTGTGACGCCAGCGCCCGGCTTCGATCTCGCCGGTCGCGACATTGATATTGATCTGCGCCGCGAGCTTGGCGTGATTGTCGATCTGGTCCGGGCTGAACGGCTCCTCGATCCAGTACGGATCGTAATCGGCGAAACGCTCGCAGTAACGCAGCGCGGTCGGCACGTCCTGCCAGGCATTATTGGCGTCGAGCAGCAGCAGCGCATCGGGACCGATTGCTTTGCGGGCGGCGGCAACGCGCTTTTCCTCGCCGGCCGGATCGTCGCGGCCAACCTTCATCTTCACGCCTTGCAGACCAAGTGCGAGATATGAGGCCATCTCTTCGCCCAGCATCTCCGGCGTCTTGCCGTCGAGATAATAGCCACCGCTGCCATAGGCCGGCACCGGATCGCGCGTCGCCGCGCCGAGATAGCGATAAAGGGGCAGCTTGGCCGCCTGCGCGTTCACATCCCACAACGCGATATCCAGAATGCTGAGCGCGCGCATCACCGAACCGGCGCGGCCATGCAGCAGCACTTCCTGATAGAGTTCCTTCCAGAGCAGTTCGACTTCGGTGGACTCCTTGCCGACCAGATGCGGCGCCAGAAGATCACGCACCGCCAAGGTGACGACCTTGCCGCCGAAATTGCCGGCGTAGCAATGACCGATGCCCTCCAGCCCATCTTCGGTCTTGATCTTGACCAGCGCGTAATCGCGCGCCAGCACCTGACGCTTGGCGAACGCGGTCGGGCGGTCGAGCGGAACACGGACGGTGCGGGCCTGCACCGAAACAATTCGAGCCATAGTCTTTCACTCCATTTTGTACTTGTTGGCGGCGATCAGGTCGCGCGCGGATCCTCGATCAGAAAGTCAAAGTCGCAGCCCTGATCGGCCTGCAACACGGTGTCTTGAAACAGCTTGGCGTAACCGCGCTTGGGTCCGGCCTTGGCCGGCGGCAGCGCCTTGGCGCGGCGTTCAAGCTCGTCTGCATCAACCAGAAGCTCGACGCTGCGACCCGGCACGTCGAGGCGGATCATGTCGCCATTCTTCACCAGCGCGAGCGGCCCGCCGACAGCGGATTCAGGCGTGATGTGCAGCACGATGGTGCCGAACGCGGTGCCGCTCATGCGCGCATCGGACATTCGCACCATGTCCTTGACGCCCTCTCGCGCCAGCTTTTTCGGAATCGGCAGATAACCGGCCTCGGGCATGCCGGGCGCGCCCTTCGGGCCGGCATTACGCAGCACCAGAACATCGTCGGCTTTCACGTCAAGGTCGGGCGAATCGACACGCTCGGTCATATCCTGCACCGATTCGAACACCACGGCGCGGCCGGTGTGAACCATCAACTCCTTGCTGGCAGCCGATTGCTTAATGACCGCACCGCGCGGAGCAAGATTGCCGCGCAGCACCGCGATTGCACCTTGCGCCTTGAGCGGCTTGTCGCGCGGACGGATCACATCCTGATTGGGAACCTCTTCCGCCCGCTCGATCACATCGCCAATCGTACCGCCGCCGACAACCGGCGCGTCCAGCTTCAAAAGATCGCGCAATTCCCGCATCAGGCGCGGCAGTCCGCCCGCATGGTGGAAATGCTCCATGTAATGCTGTCCGGAGGGTTTCAGATTGACCAGCACCGGCACGTCTCGGCCAAGCCTGTCGAGCATCTCAAGATCGAACTTGATCCCCGCACGTCCAGCGATCGCAGCCAGATGCACGACGCCGTTGGTCGAGCCGCCGATCGATTGCAGGATCACCAGCGCGTTGTGAATCGAATCCTCGGTAATGAGCGTGCTCGGAAGCGGAGTATCGGACACCGCCATCTGCGCGGCGCGCCGTCCGGTCGCTTCGGCAAGTCGCCGGCGCTCGGCGTGCGTGGCAGGGACCGCCGCGGTATAAGGCAGCGACAGGCCCATCGCCTCGGTGATGCAGGCCATGGTGCTGGCGGTGCCCATCACCATGCAGGTGCCGACCGATGGCGCGAGACGCTCGTTGATGATCTCGATTTCGTCGCCATCGATATCTCCGGCGCGGTGACCGCCCCACATCCGGCGGCAATCGGTGCAGGCACCGAGCACTTCACCTCTGTGATGGCCGACAACCATCGGGCCGACCGGCAGCACAATCGCCGGCAGATCGACCGACGCCGCGGCCATGATCTGCGCCGGCAACGTCTTGTCGCAGCCGCCGATCAGGATTACCGAATCCATCGGCTGCGCCCGGATCATCTCCTCGGTGTCCATCGCCATCAAATTGCGAAGGTACATCGACGTCGGATAAGCGAAGCTCTCGTGAATAGTGATGGTCGGAAATACCATCGGCATTCCACCGGCCAGCATCACGCCGCGCTTGGCCGCCTCGATAAGGTCGGGCACGTTGCCGTGGCACGGATTGAAGTCGCTATGGGTGTTGGTGATAGCGACGATCGGCCGTTCCAGCGCGTCGTCGGAATAGCCCATCGCCTTGATGAAGACCTTGCGCAGAAACAGCGAGAACTCCTGATCGCCGTAACTGGTCAGTCCTTTACGCATGCCGCGTGCCATGATGATGGGCCTTTTCTAATGTTCTTGTTAAAGACGTGCGCGTGGATCGTGCTTCGCTACGCGCGACAGAAGATAATCGATCTCCGCCTTGGCAGCGGCGGTCAGACCGGCGCCGGGCTTGCGCTGAGCATCGGATGCAATCGCGCCGCGCTTTTGCAGCACGTATTTGCGCGTGGCAAGGCCGACGCCCTGCTGCTGCTCGTAGCGCACCAGCGGCAGATGCGCGTCGAACAGATCGTGCGCCTCGTCGCGTTTGCCCTGTTGCGAGAGCTTGACGACATCGACAAGCATGTCCGGGAAGGCGTAGCCGGTCATCGCGCCATCCGCACCACGCTCCATTTCGAAATCGAGAAACAGACCGCCATTGCCGCACAGGATGGATATCGGCCGCATCGAGCCATCCTTCTGAAATCCGCGCACTGCGCTGATCTTCTCAAGACCGGGCCAGTCCTCGTGCTTGAGCATCACGCAGGAGGAATGGTTCTGCACGATCTGCCGGATGACCTTTGGCGTCATCACGACGCTCAAGGTGAGCGGATAATCCTGTAGAACCCAGGGAATATCGTCGCCGATGGCTTCGACCGCCTGCGCGAAGTATGTGACGATCTGATTGTCGGTGCGAAGGCTCGGAATCGGCGCGATCATCACGCCCGCCGCGCCCGCATCCATCGACGCTTTCGCCAGCGAGCGCATCGCGGCGAAGCCCGGCGCGGAGACGCCGACCACGACCGGCGCCTTGCCGGCGCGCTTGACGACCCGGTTCACGACCGTGAGCGACTCTTCGGGCTCCAGCTTGGGTGCCTCGCCCATGATTCCGAGAATGGTCATGCCGGTGACGCCGCACTTCAGATAGAAGTCTGTCATCCGGTCGATGGACTCGACATCGAGCCGCCCATCCGGATGAAACGGTGTCGCGGCGATGGTGTAGACACCCGAAGCCTGCGCGTTGAGAGTCATTATATTATACCTTCTTGCTCGCTTCGTAGCGCGCCTTGGTCTCTTCATTGGGCGGATAGAGACCGGGCAGCGGCGTGCCCTTCCCGACTTCCGTCATGATCCATGCTTCCAGCCGCTCCTGCTCCGGCGCGGCGGCAACAACGTCGTCCACAAGGTCCGCCGGAATCAGAACCGCACCGTCATCATCAATCACGATAACATCGTTCGGAAACACGGCGACACCGCCGCAGGCAATCGGCTCCTGCCAGCTCACGAAGGTCAGGCCGTTGACCGAGGCCGGCGCGGCGGCGCCCTGACACCAGATCGGCAGACCCGTGGTCAGCACACCGGCGACATCGCGCATCACGCCGTCAGTGACGAGCGCGGCAACCTTGCGCTTGGCCATGCGGGCGCAAAGAATATCGCCGAAGATGCCCGCGTCAGTCACGCCCATCGCA
Source organism: Afipia sp. (assembly GCA_036398335.1). GTDB lineage: Bacteria > Pseudomonadota > Alphaproteobacteria > Rhizobiales > Xanthobacteraceae > Afipia. The sequence continues at coordinate 5,332 of DASWQB010000239.1, forward strand.
TCGGCTACCGTGATGCAACCTTCCGGCATCGCCTCGATAGCAGCGCGGGTCGAGATCGGCGACCCCCACGAGGCAGGCGTCGCAAGATCCTCGCGCGCGGGCACGAAGCGCAGCGTGAACGCACGGCCGACAACACGCTTCTGACCTGGCTTCAGCGGACGAGAACCGCGAATCCAGACATTGCGCAGCCCCTTCTTCAAAAGGATCGTTGTAATCGTCGCGTTCGCCACTTTGGACAAAACATCAACGACCTTCTGATCTAGCGGCAAAGTAGCTGGAAAATTCTTAGGGTCCATCATTTCAATCGATCCTTTTAGATACTGGTGATGAAGCCGCCATCCACGCGAATGGTCGAGCCGTTGAGATAGGATGCGCGCGTCGAGGCGAGAAACGCCACCACATCGGCATATTCTTCGGGATTGCCGTAACGGCCCGCCGGAATGGAAGCCGTGCTTTCGGCCGAGACCTGCTCGACCGGACGACCCTCACGCTTGGCCTTGGCTTCGTCGAGAAACTTGATGCGATCCGTGGCGATGCGGCCCGGCAGCACGATGTTGGCGGTAATGCCATCGCCTCCCACTTCGCGCGCCAGCGTTTTCGACCAGCCGACCAGCGACAGGCGCAGCGCGTTGGAAATACCGAGATTCGGAATCGGCGAAATCACACCGGACGACGTGCTGGTAACGATGCGGCCCCACTTCTTTTTTCGCATGGCCGGCAACACGCGATCGGTGATCGCGATAACCGACAGCACCATCGACTGAAAACTTTTGGTCCACAATGCCAGGTCCTGTCCCGAGGCTGGAGTCGGCGGCGGGCCGCCGGTGTTGTTCACCAGAATGTCCACCGGACCGAACGCGGCTTCGATCTTCGCGATATTGCCGTCGATCACCGACAAATCGGCGAGATCCCATGGCAACGCCAAGCCTTTGCCGCCTGACAGCGACGTAACTGTCTTCTCTACCGCAGCCGGATCGATGTCGCCGACCGTGACGTTGGCGCCTTCGGCTGCAAGCTGCCGCGCAATCGCGCTGCCAAGTCCACCGCCACCACCGAGAACCAGTGCTGTCTTGCCTTTAAGACCGAGATCCATTTTCAAATGCTCCGAATTTTCTAGCTGGCTTTCGGCCAGGGTGTTTCCTGCACGGGAGTCACCGGGCCCTTGCCGGAGAACCACGATTGCAGATTGTCAACGACAAGATCGCCCATCGTCGCGCGGGTATGATGCGTGCCCGAACCGACATGCGGCACCAGCACGACATTCGGCAATGCCAACAGCGGCAGCGGCACGTTCGGTTCATCGGTGAACACATCGAGACCTGCGCCATGAATGACGCCATTGCGGAGCGCCTCTATCAGCGCATTCTGATCGACAACCGAACCGCGCGCGACATTGATCAGGATGCCGCGCGGTCCCAGCGCCGCGAGAATATCGGCGTTAATCATGTGCCTGGTTGCCGCGCCGCCCGGCACGATCGCGATCAACGTGTCAACGTCGGCCGCCATGGCCTTCAGATCGGCATAGTATTTATAAGCAACACCGTCCTGGGGTTTGCGCGAATGATAGACAACCGGGACGCCGAAGGCGGCGACGCGCTTGGCGATGGCCTGCCCGATCCGGCCCATGCCGATGATACCAATCGTACGGTCACGCAGTGTCTGCGTCAGCTGGTAGGCTCCGCGCAGCCATTTGCCATCGCGAAGAAACCGGTCCGCCTGCGGCAATTCGCGGATCGTGGAGAGAAGAAGGCCCACAGTGAAATCCGCCACTTCTTCATTCAACACGTCCGGCGTGTTGGTGACGATTATGCCGCGCGCCGCTGCGGCCGTAAGATCTATTGAGTCATAACCGACGCCGAAATTCGCGATAATCTCAAGTTTAGGCAAACTCGCAATCAACGCCGCGTCGGTCTTCTGCCGCCCACGCGTCGCGATACCGCGAATCTTGTCGCCAAATTTGGCAGCAAGATCCGAAATACCGTCCGCGGCGGCCTGATGCACGACAAAGGTGCGAGCCAGCGCTGCGTCAACCGCGGGCACCATCTCGCCCATGCTGAGAATATGTATCTGATCGGGCATCGGCGGCTTCAGTGCTGCAGGATTTTGGACAGGAATTGCTGGGCGCGGTCACTGCGCGGCGTTCCGAAGAAATCATCCTTCGCCGCATCCTCGACGATGGCACCCTGATCCATGAACACCACGCGGTTGGCGACGCGGCGGGCGAAGCCCATTTCATGCGTGACCACCGCCATGGTCATGCCCTCCAGCGCCAGCGACACCATCACGTCCAGAACCTCGTTGATCATCTCAGGATCGAGAGCGGAGGTCGGCTCATCGAACAGCATCGCGACCGGGTCCATCGCCAGAGCGCGGGCAATCGCCACGCGCTGCTGCTGGCCACCGGACAATTGCGCGGGAAATTTCTCCGCCTGAACCTTGAGGCCCATGCGGGCAAGAAGCTTTTCGGCGCGCGCTTCAGCCTCAGACCGGCTGCGGCCCAGAATCTTGATCTGCGGCAGCGCAATGTTCTTCAGCACAGTCATGTGTGGGAACAATTCGAAATTCTGGAATACCATGCCGATGCGCGAGCGCAGTTTCGGCAGATTGGTATTCTTGGCCCCGACCGAAATGCCGTCCACGGAAACTTCGCCCTTTTGAAAGGTTTCCAGCCCGTTCATGCATTTGATCAGCGTGCTCTTGCCCGAGCCGGACGGGCCGCAAATAACGACGACCTCACCCTTCGCGATCGACAGCGAACAGTCGTCCAGCACGCGGAAGGCGCCGTACCATTTGCTGACATGATCCATTTCGATCATAGCGCATATCTCCGCTGCAGCGTGCCCACCAACCGCGAAGCGGTAAAGCAAATCACAAGATACACCACGGCAACCGCGGAATAGAGTTCGATCGGCCGGTTGGTGCTGTTGGCGACGACGTCCGCGGTGGTGAGGAAGTCACGCACGCCGACCACGTAGACGATTGAAGTGTCCTGAAACATGATGATCGCCTGCGTCAGCAGCACCGGCAGCATGTTGCGCAAGGCCTGCGGCAACACGACGTAACGCATCGCGCTCAGATAGCCGAAGCCCACCGCAAGCCCGGCCTGCACTTGGCCGCGCTTCACGCTGGAAATGCCGGCGCGGATGATTTCGCAGTAATAGGCCGCTTCAAACAGAATGAACGCGATCAGCACCGACGAGTAGGCATCGATCGGGTGACCGACGATTTTTGGCGTCAGCACGTAGAACCAGAAAATCACCAAGATCAGCGGCAGCGAACGCAGGAAGTTGACATAGGCACCAGCCAGCGCCGAGACGATCCAGATGCTGGACATCCGCATCAGAGCGAGCAGCGTGCCGATAAACATGCCGCCGATAATGGCGAGCAGTGTCAGTTGGAAGCTGACCAGAAGTCCGTGGAGCAGAAGGTCCTTGTACTGCAGCAGAATGTTGAAATCGAAACCCATCAGCGGCCTCCCGCCGATGCGGTGCCGGCGATCCGCGTTCTGCGCTCCAGAAATCTCATCAGAACGATCACACAGAGCGTCACGCAGGAATACAGCACGGTCGCTGCTGCATAAGCCTCGAACGACTGAAACGTATATTCGTCAATCTGGCGTGCCGCCGCGGTCAGTTCCATCACGCCGATGGTCAGCGCCAGCGAGGAATTCTTGAACACGCCGAGAAAGTCGTTGGTCAGCGAGGGGATCACAGTGCGATAGCCAATCGGCAGCAGCACATAACGATAGATCTGCGCTGTGGTGAATCCCATCGCCGCCGCCGCAGCGCTTTGTCCGCGAGGGATTGCCTGGATGCCGGAGCGAACCTGTTCGGCGACGCGCGAGGCTGTATAGAGCCCAAGTGCCACCACCGCAGTCCAGAATTGCGGATCAGGCATCTCACGCTTGACGTAATACTGCGCACCCGCCGGCAGCAGCTCAGGAATAACGAAGTACCAAAGAAACATCTGCGCCAAGAGAGGAATATTGCGGAAAATTTCGACATATGTCGTGCCGACTGTCCGCAGCAGCTTGTTGTCCACTGTCCGCATGACCCCGATCACCGAACCCAGGATGAAGGCGATGATCCATGCAAAGATCGCGAGTCGACAGGTCGTGATAAAGCCGGAGACGATCCAGCCTGCATAGGGATCACGAAACAGCAATCCCCAGTCCCAGGTGTAGTTCATCCCTGCTTCTCCACGACCTTAAACTTTCGACACTTTGTGGAGTTATTCGGCGAACGCGTTGAGCCGCAGCGCATTCTTCAGATCGTCATTCATCGGCAGATCGATGTTGGTCGGACCCGGCTCGAACCATTTTTTATAGATGTCGAAAATCTCGCCCGAAGTGTACAGGTTCGACATCACGCGAAGGCCGATTGCACGAAAAGCCGTGTCGTCCTTCGGGATCATGACCGTGAACGGATCATAAGAATAGAATGGTCCAACGATTTCATAATCGCTCGGATTCTTCGCCATGGTGCGAATGCCGTACAGCACCACATCGTTTGAGGTGTAGGCATCGGCGCGGCCTTGCTCCAGATTGAGCAACGCCTGAGGATGGTCCTTCACCTTGACGACATTGACCTTCAGCTTGCGCTTTTCGATCGCGGCGATCGCCGCTTTTTCATTGGTCGTTCCAGCCAGCGCCAGCAGAGTCTTGCCTTCGAGATCCTCGATCTTGGTAATACCGGAACCCTTGCGCACCATCAATTTCGTGCCGGTAATAAAATAAGGCGTCAGGAATTCAACCTGCTTCATCCGCCCCGTCGTGATCGTGGTTGACGAACATTCCGCATTTGCAGTGCCGTTGGCGATCACCGGAACGCGAGTCTGGGGCGTGATGGTGACGAATTTCACATCAAGCTTGTCGAGATTGTACTCTTTCTTGATCTGATCGGCGATCTTCAAGCAGATGTCGATGCCATAGCCCTGTGGCTTGCCGCTGGCATCAATGAAGGAAAACGGAACAGACTCTTCCCGGTATGCGATTGTGAAGGTCTTGTTGGCAATAATCTTGTCCAGCGACCCACCCGGTGATTGCGCGAACGCGGATTGGCTGGCGGCGGCAGAGATCGCGATGATGCCCGCGATGGCGATAGCGCGTTTCAACATAGTATCTCCCTTGGACAATACCGTTATGGCCGCTGATTTCGGCTCGTTGTTTCCTGGGCGGTAACCTCGTGCGTGAAGACACACTTGTCAACATTATTATTGATAATTAAATTGCCGTGATTGCTAGGCACCTGTAACCTGATGCCGCGCCCGAAATGAAAGGCATGTGACGCCGATATGGCCCGTCCCGCCGTGAAAGCTGCAAAACCATTGTCCACGACAGCAAAAAGACTGGCGTCCGTGACAGGCGTGGTCGAGCAGATCGAGGAAGATATCGTCCTTGGCCGGCTGCATCCTCGCGAACGTTTGATCGAAGACGAGTTGATGGAGCGCTTCGGCGCCAAACGGCATGTGATCCGTCAGGCGCTTCTGGATCTTGGGCGAATGGGCGTGATCGAGCGCGTCCCCAACCGCGGCGCACAGGTCCGTTCCTATGCAGCCGAAGCCGTGAAACAACTCTACCAGATGCGCGAGATGCTGGAGACAACAGCGGCCAGCCTCATCCCGATGCCGCTGTCGGCGGATGCGCTGGAGGAATTGCGAACGATCCAGGCCCGGCATGAAGATGCCGTACGCAAAGGCGATCTAAAACGTGTCTTCCGCCAGAACATCGCGTTTCACTGGGCACTGTTCGCTAATTGCGGCAACTCCTATCTTACGGCGGCAATCAACGATTTCTCGCACCGTGCCCACGTCATCCGATTTCATTCGATCAACCAGCGCCGCTACATGCTGCGCGCGCGCGACGAACACCGGGCGATGATCGATGCCATCGAGGCGTGTGACCGGCCGGCTCTGATCGAGCTATGCCGCAAACACCTGATGCCTTCAATGGAGGCATATCTGAAATTGTTGCCACGCGAATAAATAATTTCCTGCTGAATATTTTTTCATCCCCAGCCAAACTGAAGCTCAAGAAAAGCCTCATCGCGGCTCATCTGGTTTGCGCCCGAACGCAAAACTCCCGCGACTGTCGTCGCGGGAGAGAATCGTATTGAAAAAGCCGGACGGTTGATCCGGACTGAATGTTATGACGCCGGGCTGCCCTGCGAAACAAACTTGGTCGCGAGATAGGCCTCGACCGCTTCAAGCCCGCCTTCGGAGCCGTAACCCGAATCCTTCATGCCGCCGAACGGCAGTTCGGGGAATGCTAACCCGTGGTGATTGATCGACAGCATTCCGCTTTCGACGTTCGCAGCCAACGCCGTCGCGGTCTTCACAGAACGCGTATAGGCATAGGACGCAAGGCCGTATGGCAGGCGATTGGATTCCGTTATCGCTTCATCGAAATCCTTGAAGCGGGACATCATCGCCACGGGGCCGAACGGCTCTTCGTTCATGGCGCGCACAGTCTTCGGCACATCGACAAGAACGGTTGGCTCGAAGAAGTAACCCTTGTTCTGGCTTCGCTTGCCGCCAGTCAACGCTTTTGCGCCGTTTTTGAGCGCATCGTCGATAAGAGACTCGACCGCCGCCTGCCGGCGCTCGTTCACGAGCGGCCCGATGTTTACCCCCTCATCCATACCATTGCCCATCTTCAGCGCCTTTGTCTTTGCGATGAACTCATCAACAAATTGATCGTACACGCCGTCCTGAATCAGAAAGCGCGTGGGGGCGATGCAAACTTGACCGGCATTGCGATATTTTCCAGCGGCCAGCACAGTCGCTGCGAACTTGACATCGGCATCGTTGAACACGATCGCAGGCGCGTGTCCGCCAAGCTCCATGGTAATACGCTTCATATGCGCGCCGGCCAGCGATGCCAGCTGCTTGCCGACCGGGGTCGATCCCGTAAACGAAATCTTGCGTATCACCGGATGCGGAATGAGGTAATTCGAAATTTCCGACGGCACGCCATAAACCATATTAATGACACCCTTCGGCAGCCCGGCATCGGCCAGCGCGCGGATCAGTTCTGCTGGAGAACAGGGCGTGTCCTCCGGCGGCTTGATCACGATCGAACAGCCCGCCGACAGCGCGGCACCAATCTTTCGTACCGCCTGGCTCACCGGGAAATTCCACGGCGTGAAAGCCGCCACCGGCCCGACCGGCTCCTTGATGACAAGATTGTAGATCCCCTCGCCGCGCGCCGGAATGATGCGGCCATAGGTGCGGCGGCCCTCTTCGGCGAACCAGTCGAGAAAGTCTGCGCTGGAAAGAATCTCGATCTTCGATTCGGCAACGGGCTTGCCTTGTTCGAGAGTCATCATGGTCGCGATTGAATCGACGCGCTGACGCAGCAGATCAGCGGCCTTTCGCAGAATTGCGGAACGATCGAGCGGAGACATCTTGCGCCAAACGCGAAAGCCGCGCTCTGCCGCGTTTACAGCAAGTTCAAGATCTTCGCGTTGGGCATGCGCGATCTCCCCGATCTTTTCTTCGGTCGCCGGATTAGTAACCGGGATCGTTTTGCCGGAAAGGCTGTCGCACCAAGCGCCATCGATAAAGAGCTGAACTTTCATTACTTGAATCTCCTGTTATCGTTGAAAGCTGTCATTGGCGCATAACGCAAATGCTACCCGCCACCAAAGGCAGGCCATTGATAACGTCTTGTCCCGAGACGTGAAAAAATGCAACGCACCGATGAGAGTATCCGGGATCAATTCTCTGTTGATGGTGCGGCTCCAGACTATAGAAACAGCAGGCCTTTCAACACCGCATGCCGCTCTACATCAACGCGGATGCCCCATCCGTTTCCGTTCTGCATCGCAAAATGCAGCGTGTTCTTGATGCCAATAGCGCAGTCCAGCGCAGCGGTGTTTAGTGTAAAACCTTCCCGTGAGCAGGATGAATCCAGAGGAAAACGTGTAAAGAGACCGACAGTTACAATAAAAAAGCCGGGCATCCAGCAACTGCGCCGCTAAAAAGCGGCCACACGTCAGAATTGCCATCGCCTCTCGGGATCGAGAACAACATCAAGGTCAATCTCTCCTTCACCTGGCACGCGAATACGCTTGAATTTCATTTCAGGCGAGCCGAGCGGGATGGTGGCATCGAAACCCATCTTCGCGCCGAGGCCATGGTCAGTCGATGGGTCCAGCTTCGAACCTTGGCTGTTGGAAACAATCAGGAGATCGCGATCTGCCTGAAAGCGCGTTGAAACCGCCCACTCCACCTCGCGCGGATTGTGGATGTCGACATCCATGTCGACGACAACAGCGTGCTTGATGTCGTAGTGAGCGGCAAAAGCGGCGAGCAGAACGTTTTTTCCCTCACCTTCCTGGGTTTTGTCGAGCTTGATATAGAGGTGATAGCGGCCCACGCCACCAAGGGCGAGGTGGATATCCTTCACACCGGGGAAGCTGGCGCGCATCGCAGACAGGATGGTCGCCTCGCGCGGGATTGCGCCGAGCAACAGGTGCTCAAGGCCGCCGCCCACAATCGTGTGAAACAATGGATCGCGACGATGCGTAATCGCATCGACCTCGATCACGTGACGTTCGGCGCGCTCACCGTAATATTGAGGAAATTCGCCGAACGGCCCTTCCGCCTCGCGGGTCTTGGGAAGAATTCGTCCCTCAACGATAATCTCCGCGTCGGCAGGCACACGGACTTCATTGGTAAGACATTTAACGACCTCGAGCGCCGTGCCCCTCAACCCGCCAGCGATTTCCAGTTCGTCATGATCGATCGGCACGATGGCCTGGCTGGCAAGCAGACAGGCCGGCTCGACACCAATCGCAATTGCGATTTCCAGCGCCTTTCCGCTCTTCTCCGCCTTCCGATAGTAATGATCGGTGTGGCGCGGCAGCAGGAGGACCCCAATCCGATTGGGTCCGCTGACCTGGCAACGATGAATCGTCACGTTTTGGATTCCGCTTTCCGGATCGCGACTCACCAGAATGCCCGCTGTGATGTACGGACCGCTATCGTGTTCGTTGTGCGTCGGCACGGGTAATTGCTTGAGGATATCGACGTCGCGATGAACGACTTCCTGACAGGCGGCCTTGTCCACTTCCTTGCAGGCGATCGGCGACGCCGAGGCCTGAGCGAAGCGGGAGAGCAAGTCGGCGGGCTTAATGCCCAGCGATTCGGCCATCCAATTGCGATCAGATACGAGGCCGGAAATGACCGTTCCGTTCTGGCCACCCGCCTGAGGAAATAGCGTTGCCTTGCGCCCGTCCATCCGATTGGCGACGCCCGCGATCTCGTGCTGGAGCGACAGGCCGGGCTTCGTCACCACGAGCCGACCGGTCCGCTGCAGGTGATCGAGCCAGCTACGCAATGAAAGGGCATGGGTCGGATAGTCCATCCGGGCGTCATCCTTCTGGCATGTGGAAATGTTTGTCGCACTCTACGCGTAGCTGCTATAATTAAAATTAAGAAATCATGATGTCCATTATCAGTAATCATGATCAGAGACATACGCTGATGGACTTTCGCCAGATCAGCTACTTCGTGGCGCTGTACGAAGAAGGCAGCATGACGCGGGCCGCGAACCGGCTCAACGTCGTCCAGCCAGCCGTTTCGATGCAAATCGCTAAGCTGGAGCGAGATCTCAACCAACAGCTGTTCGAGCGCCGATCGAAAGCAATGGTCCCCACCGTTGCCGGGCGCACGCTGTATCGGCTGGTCTTGCCGGTGCTCCACGGGCTGACACTGGCGCGCGAGCAAATGGCGAAACTGTCGGGTGTGACGTCCGGCCGGATCACGATCGGGATGCTGGTTTCACTGGCTGCAAGTTTTGTCCCCGATATGCTGATCGCCTTCGCCCGAGACTACCCTGAGGTAGAAGTGGTGATCGTCGATGGTTACAGCTCGACCTTTATCGATCTTGTCAACCAAGGGGCGCTCGACTTCGCGGTGATCAACAAACCGCCTCGCAGGTTGGGCCTGATCGTCGAGCCGCTGGTTGAGGAAAGGATGGTCTATGTGACCGAACCAGGCCGCACGCAAAATCACGCGCCGATTAAAGCTGCGGAATTGCAACAGGCCAAGCTGGTTCTTCCGTCATCCCGACACGGGCTGCGGGCCGAACTCGACCGGCATTTCGAAGCGCGGGATATTTCCTTGAACCTGCAACTCGAAATGGATTCGATTCAGGGCATCTGCGAGATCGTCGCGTCCAGCGATTGGGCGACAATCCTTCCGAGCCTTGCGGTAAGCCGAGGCATTGCCGAGGGCCGTCTCGCCGCGCGAGAAATTAGTCCGGCCATGACCCGTCAGCTTGCCATTATCCATCATCCGCGCCATCCCCTGACGCCGGCGGCTGATGCGTTCATCAGCCGCCTTCGGACGCATGTCGCAAAGGCTGTCAATCACGAAAATAATAAGAGATGATATTCCAAATAACGCGACGTTATTCGACGTTATGGAGACACGGTGCTAGCGTACCTGCAATAAAACAGCGAGCCATACTCGCCGATAAAACCGGGAGAGAACACGCATGCCATTTGCTGCGCGACATTGGACCGACCACACGTCTCTGGGTGAGGCCAAAACCGGCGAGGATCGCCAAAGCGATCCCCTCCGCGTGGTGGGCGCAGCATGACCGAGCTTCCGCTGATCATAGGCATTTCAGGCGCTTCGGGCGTGATCTATGGCATTCGTCTGCTTGAGGTGCTTCAAGATCTCGGTATCGAGACGCATCTCGTTCTTTCCAAATCGGGAGAAGTGACGATCGCGCACGAGACCAATTATAAGGTTGCCGACATCAAGGAATTGGCAACCCATGTCCATGCGCAGATCGACATTGGCGCATCGATTTCATCGGGCTCGTTTCGGACGCGCGGCATGATCGTGGCGCCATGCTCCATGAAATCGATGGCGGAAATCGCAACCGGTGCTACATCGGGTCTGTTGACGCGCGCGGCTGACGTGGCGCTCAAGGAGCGTCGCCGACTGGTGCTGATGACCCGCGAGACGCCGCTGCACGTCGGGCATTTACGCTCGATGACGCAATTGTCAGAAATGGGCGCGATCATCGCGCCTCCGGTCCCCGCTTTCTATGCACGGCCTCAGACCTTGGACGATATGATCGATCATACCATCGGCCGCGTGCTCGACCTGTTCGACATCGACGCCAAACTGGTACGCCGCTGGAAAGCGCCGATATCTAGCGATTCTGCGCCGGACGCATCGGCAGTTGAATCAACGGCGAGAACGTCATCACCTCCTGATCGTTCTGGTTGGAAACGCTCGTCCTGATACGCACCAAACCGCGATCAGGCCTGCTGCGGGAGGGTTTAAGCTCTGCGATCTCGCGATGTGCCAGCAGCACGTCACCGGCGCGCACCGGCTGCAGCCAGCACAGCTTGTCAACCTCCGCTCCAAGCATTGGGGTTGCACCCCAAGGGCTTGTCTCGACAAAATCGCGCATCACCAGTGCAGCGACGTGCCAACCACTCGCAATCACGCCTCCGAAACGGCCGGCTGCGGAAATTTCCGGATCGGCGTGCATCGGTTGAGGATCATATTCGCGAGCAAAGCGAATAATTGCATCCTGCTCAACCGGGATCGGACGTCCCTTCCAGCGGAATCCGACGGCGAAATCATCGAGGTAGAGATCAGGCTTGGTCACGTGAAATCAGTCCTGCATGGTGACGCTGGCAGCGGCGCGGTCATCGATCCGAGCACTCACAAATAGCGTATTCCCCGTCGCCAGCAAGGATCGTGATAATTTATCCTTCTGGCCATGCGGAACGAAGCGAAGGCTCGGCGGAAATCTATATTAGCATGCGTCGCGGTGAACTGACCGTGAGTGGTGCTATTTTCAATACCCGCCTGCCACAACCGCGCCAGTTACTTTACCGCAACCGGATCCATTTTATTTTCCACCACGGGACCGCGAACAAAATGACTGATCGTCATCACCACGATCGGAATGATTGCCGCGATATAAGCGTTATCCACGCCGAACGGATTACCCGCGAGATACCAGCCGATGGTGCCAAGCAGCGACAGAATGATGCTCACCAGCGCCCCCGTGCTTGTTCCGAACTTCGGTGCGTAGAACACCAGCAACACCAGAATTGCGAGCGATGCGCGCAGCGACTTGGCCAGGAAGGTCACCGCAACGATTTCCGTCGACATAATGGCGAGCGGGATCGGCAGCAACCCGACGATAATCGTCGCAATCCGCACGAAGGTGAGCGAGGAGCCATCCTCTCCGCTTTTGCCGGTGATCGGCAAATAGAAGTCCTTGTAGATCAGCGTCGCGGTGCCGATGCTGAGCGCGGAAATCGTGCCAAAAAGCGAGCCGGCAAGTCCCGCGACGACGATCGACGCAGAAAGATTGCCCATATTGGCGATGACTTCCGGAAAGGCCTGAATCGGTTTGATTCCGGGAAATGCGACCGAGGCCGCAACACCCACAAGTGCAGCCGCCACGCCGAACGGAATCAGCAGAATCGCCGCGTAGAAGCTGGCACGCGTTGCCTTGGCTCCATCGGGAACGGTGCTGATGGCCTGCACGACATATTGCGTCGAGAAAACAGCGCCTACGCCGGCCACCAGCCACGCGAATATCTGACTCCAGCCAACGCCCGACAGCGAGAACATTTTCGATGGCGATACATCAACGATACGCTCCACCCCGCCGGCCATTGAAGCCGCGAAAACCAAGGCGATCATTATGCCGAAATACTTCAACATGGCATGGATGACGTTCGTATAAATCACCGAACGCATTCCCCCGAGACTCACATAGAGTACCGCGACGAAACCAGTGATGATGATCGCTGTCGTACGGCTCACCGACAGCAACGGTGCGAGCACTGCGCCGCCGGATCCGTAAGTCGAGATCGCGACGATCTGCAGCGCGCAGATCATGATGACCGATGTCGCCAGCTTGACTTTATTGCCATAAACGCGTGCGAGAGCTCCCGAGATGGTGTTCTCGCCGCTCTCGTTGAATTTGCGCGCGAGCAGCAACGAATAAAGCAGGAAGCCGATGCCGAGCACCACAACATTCCATGCCGCGGAAACGCCGGAGATGTAAGCTTGCTGCGCGGTACCGACGCTGGCAGTGGTCCCGATGAATTCGCTCATCAGCATGAAACCGATGAAGACTGCGGGATACGTCACGCCACCGGTGGTAAAGCTTTTGGCCGTACGCGCATATCGGCGCGCGCCGAAGCTGACGATCGCGAGCGCCACCATATACGCGACGCTTGCGCCGATAACGACCCAGTTAGCACCCACGGGACGCCTCCATCCGACAAACAAACTTCAACATTGCTTTCCCCCTTCATTTTGCTTTTTAGCTTTCTTCGCGCGCATTGCGGGCGCTCACTGCGCCCGATTGGGCAAGCGCAAACCTGACCTCTTCTTCGAATAACCTGATGATACGGCGTTGACCTTTCTGTCGGATCGGTGCTGCGCTTCAGCATTTCAGTATGGGCAAATCACGTTGACGAGCGCCTGACGGCCACCGCGCACTGTCGCCACGGCTTCCGCCAGAATGCCAGGCAGTTCAGACGGATCTTCGGCCCTGAAACCCCGACCGCCGCTGGCTTCGATCAGCTTTTCAAATTGCGGCGAAGGGTCGAGTTCGGCCAGCATCCGCCAATGGTCCACCGAGGCCGTGCCGTTGCCATACATCGCCTTGGTGGAATTGCGCACCGCGCCGTAAAGGCTGTTGTTGAAGACGATCGTCAGCACCGGCAGATTGTGTGCCTCGCCCGCCCAATGACATGCGGTGGGATTGGCGAAGATATATGCGCCATCACCGAGCGTCGCGACCACCAGCCGATCGGGCGCAGCAAGCTTCGCTCCCAGAGCCGCCGGCAAACCCCAGCCTAGGCCGCCAGCAGCGCTTAAGCCGAAATATGTGCCGGGCTTCGTGCGGGGGCATTGCTCAAGCCGCAACGGATATTCGTTGACCACGATAGTATCGCTATCGATGGCATCGCTAATGCAACGGCTGAGATATTCGGGAGAGATCGTGTCCTTCGGACCCGCATTCGGTGCGATACCTCCAGGTGGCTTGCGAGTATGAGGACGCGGATGACCAAGCGCGTTCTCCAGCATCTCGATGACGCTAGCCGCATCGCCGCTGATCGCAAGATCGCCGCGGAACGCACGCATCGGATAACGCACATAGGCGGGATCGAGACCGATATGGACGATCCGCGCACTAATCGGTGGTTCCTGGACCGACGGCACCCACGGCACATCGCAATCGAGAGCGATCAAGAGATCTGTTTCGGCAATCAGCGGTTCGGGGTTGAAACCCGCAAACCAGGGATTGTCAGTCGCACAATTTAGAAATCGCGGTTGAAATGCCGCGGCTGGAATGCCGCGCTCCGCGATGAACCG